>JBEKXR010000082.1:0-19813 GCA_049511935.1 Spirochaetia bacterium
CTCTGAGCTGGGCTGGGTGACGAAGAAAACGGAGCCGGGAAAGAAGGCGGCGGAAAAAAACATCTATTCGATCACGGAGAAGGGCCGCAAGAAACTGGACGAGTGGCTGCTGAAGCCCGTGCGCAGCACCTACCGGGTCAAGGACGAGTTCACGCTCAGATTCCTGTTCTTCAGCAAGCTCGCGCCGGCCCACGTGCTGGAATACCTCAGGGAATACCAGAAAAAGACCGTGCAGCAGCGGGAGAGCTTTCAAAAGACCCTGCTGTCGCTTCAGGGAGAGATCGACTTCTTCCTCCAGGAAATCATCCGCAAGGGGATCGTCCAACTCCAGGCGGAGGACCGCTGGCTCGAGGAGGTGATGCAGGCGATGGAGGCGTCGCGGAAGGGCGCGACGGACAGGTCCGGTTGAAGCCCTATTTCGACGACTTCAGCTCATCGAGGACCTGGAGCGCCTTGGTCTTGACGGTCCGCAGGTAATTGCCCTGTGCGATTTTCACGAGCATCTGGTAGGCTGCCGGGTCCTTGATTCCCCCGCTTTTCTTGGCGAGCTTCTCGATGGCCAGGCAGAGGGCATAGCCGAAATTGTTGTCCGGCTTCGTCGGATCTTCCTTGTTGTAGGTGTAGGCGAGCGCTTCCACGACCTCGTTGTTGTCGTTCTTTCCGATCACGCCCAGGGCGTACGCCGCTTCCGCCTTCACCACGGGCTCCTCGTCGATGAGGAGAACGCGCACAAGGGCGTTCTTCGCGTCCTCCGTGCCCACCCTGCCGAGCAGGTTGGTGGCACGCCGCCGCACTTCGGGGAAATCGTTCACCAGGCGCCCGAGCTCGCGTGTGGTCCGTGCTGAACCTTCCAAGGCAAGGTACTCAAGGACGAACTCGACCTGCTGATCGCTGGACTTGTACGAGCCGTCGTTGACCTTTTTCTCCAGGTCGTCAAGGGCACTCACCTTGATGTCGTAGTCGCCCGAGAATGCCTTCTCCCGAAGAATCTGGAACTCGACGCTCTGGAGGAAGAGCTCCTCGATAGTGATCTCCTTCTGCGGGGTTGCCGAGGTTGCCTGCTGGGCGGAAAGCACGGCGGCCGGTCCGATGCAGAGGGCAAGGACAACGGTCAGGACGCGTACAGAAGGCCGTACGGCGAAACGCAAAAATCCGCCCGCGGCGGCGCCCTTGAATCCGACTTCGGCGGTGCTCATGATCACACTGATGCTCATCTGTCTGCTCCCATTCCTTCCCATCAATCCTGCCCGGCCTGCTTGAGCCCGATCTTCCATCGCCCGTTCTCCTGGACAAGGTAGTAGAGGATCACCGGCGTGCCCTGTACGAGCGCGAGCGCCTTCACATGCGTTTCGTCGAGGAACTGGATATCGTACAGGGTAGCCTGGAGATGGCTGCGAACTACCACATTATCGAAATAGTCCCGAAGGCTCTTCAGGACGATCCCGTTTTTCTTCAGCACCCCCGAGTTGGAGGCATCCGCGAGGAAGCCTGCGCTGCTGCGCGATGCAGCGTAGTCCACGGTGAGGTACGACTGCCATCCGTCGTAGTCGCCCGCGGCGATGATGCGCGTGATGGCGGCGACGACGTCCTGGACTTCCCGGAATGTCGTTCGATAGAGCTCCCCGGATGCGACGAACGCACCCTCGGACGGCGTCGCCGGCGCGGAGTCAGGAGTTGCCGCCGGCGCGGGCGCCGATGGGGACGCCGGGGTTTTCACCGGCGGCGACGCGCAGGACGCCGCAAACACTGCGGAACACACGAGCACGCAGAGCAGTCTTCCGCCTGCCACCATCACCATCAATTCTATTCTCCCACATGTCCTTTGTCAAAGATTTTTCCCTTGCTCCTGCGGGGAACCTCGGCTATTCTCGAGGCCATGTTCAAGGTACTTCTCCCGGGCACGTATGATCCTCCGACGAACGGCCATCTGAACATCCTTCGACGCGCCTCCCGGCTCTTCGACGCGGTGCAGGTGGTGATCGCCGTGAACCCGTCCAAGGCGTACCTGTTCGATGCCGACGAGAGACTCTCGATGATGACCGAGCTCGCGCAGGGCCTTCCGAACGTCTCGGTCTCCACCTGGAATGGGCTCATCGTCGATTTCGCGGACCGCATCGGCGTGCACGTCATCGTGCGGGGCGTCCGCGCCCTGGCGGATTTCGACTACGAATTCGAGCTTTCCCTGATGAACAGGTCGCTCAACCCGAGAATCGAGACGATTTTCCTGCCCACGGACCAGAAGTATTCGGTCATCAGATCTTCCGCGATCAAGGATATCGCGGCATTCGGAGGTGACATCTCGGGGATGGTGCCGCCCAACGTGGCGAAAGCCCTGCACGAAAAGCTTCGGGCGCGCATCGCCGGCCCAAAACCGCGTTCGTCAGATGACAAGGCGCCTTGACATTCCAGGGTCGATGGTGTAGTTTCTCCTATCTTAATCAAATTAATCCACTTTTGAGGTGACTTGAATGGCTTTGCCGAAAAGGAGAATTTCGAGGGCAAGGGGACGCAAACGCCGGTCGGCGAACATGCGTCTCGCCGTTCCCACCCTCGTCGAGTGCAGCAACTGCGGGAACAGGATCATGCCGCACCGGGTATGTTCCAAATGCGGGTTCTACAGGGGAAAACAGATACTGAAACCCGAGGAAATGGCATGACCCGGCGTCACGGTAGTTTCTAGCGCACACCCCCTCGCGCACTCATATACATCATTTCCGTAGGAGGTTGAACTGTATGGACGAGTTGTTTGAAAAAATGAAGAAACTCATCGCCGATCGTCTCGAGATCGATGAATCCAAGATCACACTCGATTCCTCCTTCCGCCAGGACCTGGGCGCCGACAGCCTCGACACGTACGAGCTTGTGTACGCCATCGAGGAAGAGCTCGGGATCAGCATCCCGGATGAAAAGGCCAACGAATTCGAAACCGTGCGCGACGCCCTGGAATACATCCGGTCCCAGGTGAAGAAATAGCAAGGACTTGTTCACGCAGAGAAGGCGAGACAATTTCGTCGCGCTGAATCCTGAGAGGAAGAAGGAGCTCCAGCTCTTCGAGAGGCACGCCAGGATCCGGTTCCGGAGGCTGGAGTTCCTCAACCAGGCCTTCACGCACCGTTCCTTCGCGCACGAGGCAGGAGAGGAAAATAACGAGCGCCTGGAGTTCCTCGGGGACTCGGTGCTCGGGCTTGTCGTGGCCGAGTACGTCTATGAGATCCTGCCGGATCAACCCGAAGGGGAGCTGGCACGAATCAAGAGCTTCGTCGTGAGCGAAGCGAGTCTTTCCGAGATCGCGCGCGGCCTGCGCGTGGACAATTTCATCCTCATCGGCAAAGGCGAGGAGTACTCGGGCGGGAGGTCGAAGAAGACCATCCTGGCCGACTGCCTGGAGGCGATCATCGGAGCCTACTACTTGGACTCCGGATTTCCGGCTGCGGAGGGCTTCGTCCACAACATGCTCATTCCGGAAATCAACAAGGTCCTCGAGAACAGGCATGCCAAGGACTACAAGACGATGCTTCAGGAGTGGGTGCAGAAGCGTATGAAGACGTACCCCAAGTACAGGGTCGTGCAGAAGACCGGGCCGGATCACGACAAGACCTTCTGGATCGAGGTTCATGTCGGCGATCGGTCGTTCGGTGCGGGCAAGGGGAAGAACAAGAAGGAAGCCGAGCAGGAAGCTGCACGCCTTGCTTATGAGAGCTTGACCGGGGGCGACAGGGGCCCCCGTCCCGAGAAACCCGCGCCCGCCTCACGGGCGCCCTCCGTTCAAAGGGGAGAGAACCGTCCCCCCCGGCGCTGAGAACCCCGTCAAGGGTGCTGTCGGCCGCCCAGCCTTTCCTTCACGAGCTTTCGAGCAATCTCCAGCAGTTTTTCCCTCTCGTTGAGTGCGGGGTCCTCCAGCACTGACTGGAGAAGCTCATTCAGGATGATGCCGACCTGGGGCCCCGGAGCGAGGCCCAGATCTTCCATGATGTCATTCCCGTCGACGGCCAGCTTCGATACAGTGAATGCCCGGCCCGACTCCATCACTTCCGCTACCCGCTGGGCGAACTCCGAGAGTCCCTGGGGAAAGTGTTGGGCGTTGTCCGGGCACATCCCGATCTGATCCGCCCGGCGGAGCGCGATGATGTCCTTGATCGAGCCCTCGCCCACGCGCGCGATCAGCCGGCGGACCGCGGCCTCCGACCATTCCTCCTGGTAGTTGAACATGTGGCAGGCGACAAGATGCGTCACTTCCTTGATCGTCGCATTGGGGAGCTTCAGTCTTTCCAGGATGGCTTGTGCCATCTCGGCGGACACCTTCTCGTGGCCATAG
Source organism: Spirochaetia bacterium (assembly GCA_049511935.1). Taxonomy (GTDB): domain Bacteria; phylum Spirochaetota; class Spirochaetia; order SZUA-6; family Fen-1364; genus Fen-1364. Next base: position 4,316 of record JBEKXR010000082.1, read on the forward strand.
AACGTCGGGCGGCCGTCGGGGTCCGTTCCCCGGGTGCGAGGCTTGCCGACGTCGTGCAGAAGAGCAGCAAGCCGAAGTGCGGGCGACCCTGGGGGCGCCGCATCGCAGGCGTACAGGGAATGCCAGAGCACGTCATGGCAGTGGAAGCTTCCCTGCGCGACCCCTTCGCCCTCCATGAGTTCGGGAAGCACGACACCGAGGATCCCCGTGTCCTTCATGAGGGCGAGACCGACAGACGGGAGCGGGGCCTCGAGGATCTTGAGGATCTCGTCCCTCACCCTCTCCGCGGAGACCTTCGCAAGGATGTCGAGGCTCCCGGGGATTGCCTGCCGAGTCGCCTCCTCGATGGTGAAGCCGAGCTGCGCCGCGAACCTGCAGGCACGGAGGGGCCGCAGGCCGTCTTCCCGAAACCGTTCAGTGGGGTCGCCGATGGCCCTGATGATCCCCCCGCGCAGGTCCCGCCTCCCCTCGTGCGGATCAGCCACGCGGTCGGCAAGCAGATCGTAGGCAATCGCGTTGATCGTGAAATCGCGTCGTGCAAGGTCATCGATGATGGAGGGGCTGAAGGTCACAGCGTCCGGGCGCCGGCCGTCTCCATACGATGCCTCGGTGCGGAACGTGGTGACCTCGAAGGTCGTGCCCTTGAAATGCACCGTCACCGTGCCATGCTTGATGCCGGTGGGGATCACGCGCCGGAACAGGGGAATGACCTGCGCGGGGTGGGCGTCGGTGGCCACGTCGTAGTCGGTGTGCGGCCGGCCCAGCAGCATGTCGCGCACGGCACCGCCGACGAGGTGGCACTGGAAGCCCGCCGCGCGAAAAATCGTGGCAAAGTCTCGGACGACCCGGGGTACGTGCATGGCGGCATCGAGTATCAGGAATTGGGGATCGGCGGTCAAGAAAAAAAGCCCCGTGCAGGTGCCCCGGGGCTTTCCTTTTCAACGAACCAGACTCTACCTGAAGAGCTGGAGAACCGACTGGGGCTTCGTGTTGGCCTGGGCGAGCATCGCCGTGGAGGACTGAACGAGGATTTGGTCCTTCACGAACTCGACCATCTGCGTGGCCATGTCGGTGTCGCGGATCAGTGACTCCGCCGCCTGGAGGTTCTCCGCGCCGATGGACAGGCCCTTCATGGCGTATTCGAGCCTGTTCTGGTAGGCGCCGAGATCCGCGCGCTGCTTGTTCACGAGTCTCAGCGCGTGATCCAGCACTCCGATGGCCGCATTGGCCCTGTCGGGCGATGACAGCGAGATGAAGGTCGCGTTGGACGGCCGGCCGTTCGCTCCCTGCACCCCCAGCCCTTGTGCCGTCATTGTGCCGATCATGACCTGCACGCGCTGATCCATGTTCGCGCCGATGTGAAGCCACATGCTGGCGGTGACCACGTTCTCCCCGGTCGCCTTGGCGAACCTGCCGGTGAGCATGTTCATGCCGTTGAACTGCGCGTGGGACGCGATGCGGTTGATCTCGCTCACCAGCTGTGAGACCTCGACCTGGATCTGCATCCGATCCTCGTTGGAGTAGATGCCGTTGGACGCCTGCACGGACAGCTCGCGAAGCCTCTGCAGGATGTCCTGGCTCTCCTGGAGATATCCCTCCGCCGTCTGGATGAAGGAGATGCCGTTCTGCGAGTTCTGCACCGCCATGCGCAGGCCGCGGATCTGCGACCTCATCTTCTCCGACACGGCTAGGCCCGAGGCGTCGTCGCCGGCCCTGTTGATCCGCAGGCCCGACGAGAGCTTCTCCATGTCCTTGTCCGACGCAATGTTGTTGAACTTCAGGTTGCGTTCGGTGAAGAGGGCGCTCATGTTGTGATTGATGATCATCGAATCCTCCTTGAACGTGTGGACCCGGACTTCCCTGTCCGGGCATGATCGCGGTCGCCGCAGGCACGGTACTCCGTGCCGTAGGTGACATTCCCGTTTCAATGCTCGGTCGATTCCGAAGGTCCTTGAGTTATTTCGGGAATGCTGTACTCTCCCAGTCATGCCGGATTTCGCGCGCGGCGGGCCCCTGGTCACCGGGGGAGCCAGGCCCTCGCTCCGAGTTCTCTCAGAATGGGTCCGGGTGCTGCACGGGGTGGGAACGGGAAAGCCCCCCGTGGTACATTCGATCCCGAGGGAGTAGGGATGCTGGAGAAAAGCCGACTCGAGGAGCTGTCGGAAGAGCTGCCGGAGAGGGAACGCAGAGAGCTCCTGGAGCGCATCGGCAAGAGGATGGAGCGCGAGGGAAGCGAAGAGGCCGTCCCCGTCGAGCTCCAGGAGGATGAGCGGCAGAAGATCATCGCGTTCGAAATGAAGAAGGCGGGGACCTGGATACGGTTTCTGATGTGGCTGCGGACCTTCTTCTCCGGAAAGCCCAGGACCGAGGTGTTCCTGGACCTCCGGCTGCGTCACCTGAAGACGCACATCCGCTCACTGAGCCCCGGCATCACCGGCTTCGAGACCCGCGATCTCTCGGCGAAATTCGGCCGCAAGCTCTATGACGTGTTCCTGGCCGCTCAGCCCGTGCTGGGCGTCTATCATGCCCTGGGCTCGGACAAGGCGCTGCGCGGTGCGGCGTACGCATGGTATGTCGAGCAAAAACTGGAGCGCGCGAAGACGAATATCGACGACTTCGTCGGCACGGAGGAAATGGAGGAAATCTTCGCCCAGACCGGCCAGACGGAGGAAATCCGCAAGAAGCTCTCGTTGCGCCTGAACGACTACGTGCGCAGCATCCCCGAGAGCTTCATGCTGCAGCTGGAAGAGCAGGCCCGCCTCCACATGTCCCTCGGGCGGCTCGCCTCCTTCCCGTTCGTTTCATTATTCCGGTATTTCAACTGTGTGCTGGGGGACACAATCGATCCCAAGTACCCGCCCTTCGAGCATGCCCCGGTCATGCTGACGCTGGACCTCATGGAGAAGCTGCACGTCGACTTCGGCCTCTTTCACCGCAGCGCGCCGGACTATCTCTACGCCGAGGAGCCGATCGCTTACTACCTGTACCTCCGGGCAGGGCTGAAGCCGGGCGCGGAAGGAGGCGAGGAGCGCATCGCCAAAGAGCTGGGGCAGCTCCGCGCCGACGTGCTCGCCCTTGCGAAAGAGATCGATGACTTCGAGGCGGCCGTCCCACTGCTGGACCTGCTGCGGTATTTCCGCAGGGATCCCTGGTTTCAGCTCATGCTCAATCCTCCCCGCCTGCACCTGAAGAGCCTGTACTTCGCCACGTTGAAATCGAGACTGGGCGTGGAGCTGGAGGAGCGGCTGGGCACGATCAAGGAGCGGGTGATCGACCGCAAGATCCAGGAGCTCCTCAAGGGTCAGCCGATGACGTGGTTCACCTACTACCGGGAGAATCCGGATTTCGATTTCCGCAAGCTGGGGCTGCCGTTTTTTTCCGGCATCCGCAGCCTCACCCTCGTGTACAACTACCTGCAGATGCACTTCAAAGGAGCGATGCAGGAGGCGGCGCAGATCGTGGCGGGCACGGCCCTCGCAAACAATCGCATCCTGCAGGGCAGGCTCGCGCAGAACATCTCGGGCCTGGAGGACCTCGAAGCGCGTATCGTGCTATTCGACCGGTCCTTGTCTCCGGATGAGGAAGACGGCAAGCAGATGGGACGGTTCCGTTTCAGCGTGGCCACCGACCTTCTCTTGCAGAAGACCTATCGCGCCTTCGTGTCGCAGAAGGACCGGGACGCCCGTGACCTGATCGAAAAGACCCGAGAGTTTCTCACCGGCGTGCGCAAGATCTTCGACGACGTCCGCACGACCACCTTCGAAAACACCCGGTCTCTCCTGAAGACGATCCACCTCTACAGGGGGAGAAACCAGACCCTCGGGCAGATCCTCAATGCGCGGTCGGAGGCGATCGGCGGCTTCCTGAAGCTCCTCGATCAGCTCCTGGAAATCGAGAAGGGCTCCTGAGACACCAGCTCGCCGAGGCGTCGTGCGGTTTCGCGGGGGTCCTCCACGAGCACACGGCGCCCGGCGATGAGGTCCGCGATGCCGGTTTCACGCGGGTAGCGGGGGATGATGTGGAGATGGAGGTGACCAATCGATGCTCCGGCCGAGGCGCCCATGTTGTACCCGATGTTGTACCCATGGGGAGAACAGGCACTGTCGAGGATTCCCAGGAGCCAGCGCTGAAGGGCGTTGAGCCGCGTCTCCTCCTCCGCAGTGAGCTCGCGGATGTCCTCCACGTGCCGGCTTGGATACAGCAGCAGATGGCCGGGATTGTACGGATACAGATTCACGGAGGCGATGAAAAGCTCATCCCGCCATATGCTGAGGTCCACCACGTCGGGGCTCTTGTCCCGGGCGAGGCAGAGGATGCAGCCGGCAGGATGTCGTCCCCTCACGTAGGACATTTTCTCGAAGTTGAAGAAATATCCGCCGTCTCCCACCCCTCACTCCTCCCCGGCGAAGACGTCGGCTGCCTGTGCGGCGGGAATAGGCATCCCGCCGCACAGGAACTGCATGACCCTTCCCAGTGCGTCCCGGGCTGTCCTATTATCAAAGGCGCATGAAAGGATATCGATTTCTCTCCCACGTGTCCAGTTTTGCCGGACGTGCGGTCGTGTTCTTCTTTATCGTGTCTCTCTTGTGCCTTTTTCTCTACATCCTGGGCAACTACCAGGACTTTCTCGACTCGACTCAGCTGTTCCTGCTGCTGTGCCTGCGGGTGAACCTCAGCCTGGAAATGATCACGGGCGTCTGGCTTGCCGGTTTCCTTGTGTACCGCGGCGTCCGCGAGCATCGGCCATTCGTCATCCGCTGGATTCTCCTTGCCCTCTCGTTCTCCACTTCGGCGGTGCTCCTGGCTGCCCTCCGGCTCGTCCAGCAATGGCTGCACTCCTGAAAACTCGTTATACTCGGTTCCATGATCCCCTTCAGTCTCGAGATGCCTCGCGCCGTCCACTTCGGCAGGGGAACCCTGCGGAAGCTGCCTGAGACCGTCCGGGAGATCGGCGCGCGCGTCATGATCCTCTCCGGCGGCGGGTGGCTGCGCGGCACGCCGTGGGACGCCGAGATCGAAAAGGGGCTCGAGGGATGCGCGGTCCGTCGATTCTTCTGCCCGCCCGCCGAGCCCAGCGTGCGGTCGGTGGACGCGGCGGCGGCGGCGGCCGCGGGCTTCAAGCCGGATGTGCTGGTTGCGGTGGGCGGGGGATCGGTCATGGACACGACCAAGGCGCTCTCGGCCCTCGTGCGGTTTCCCGGCTCGGCGGAGCGGTTTCTCGAGGGCCTCGTCGGAGCTGCTCCCGTGCCCGGTCCGGGCCTGCCCTGGATCGCGGTCCCGACGACGTCGGGCACGGGAGCGGAAGCCACAAAGAATGCCGTCATCAAATTCGAGGCAGCGGGGGTGAAACGGAGCATGCGCTCCCGCCACCTGCTGGCCCACGCCGTGCTCGTCGACCCCGAGCTCACGCTTTCCCTTCCCCCGGGAGTGACGGGCACTTCGGGGCTCGATGCCTTCACGCAGCTTGTCGAGGCGTACGTCAGTCGTTCGACGACACTGCCGGTGCGGTCTCTCGTGGAGGGAGCTTTCCCGCTGATGTGGGATGCGCTGGACGGGCTCTCGCGATCCCCCGGGAACCTCGACCTGCGAGAAAAGGCCAGCTACGGAGCGTTTGTGAGCGGTGTCGCCCTGGCGAATGCCGGGCTCGGCGCGGCCCACGGGTTTGCTGCCGCGGTCGGCGGAATGTTCGACGTGCCCCACGGCCTTGCCTGCGCCGTGTTCCTCCCCCACGTGCTCGCAGCGAACAGGGACGTCGCCTCCCTGGATATCGGGAGGCTCGTGGGCGTCTCCCACGGCAAGGAAGCCGTCCGGGATCCTGTCGGCTGGCTCGCCTCCGAGGCGGCAAGGTTTCTGGACGCATATGGCCTTCCGTCGGACCTGCGCGGGTTCGGCATCCCGGGCGAAAGTGTTGCGGAGCTGGCCGAGAAATCTTCCGGGTCCAGCATGAGAGGAAACCCGAGGGAATTGTCGATGAAAGAAAGGACGGACATCCTCACACGGGTGGTGTGAAAGCGCAGGAACGCACATGACAAGAGCGGTACGCGGCGCGATACAGCTATCGGAGAATTCAGCCGCGGCGATCGAACGGGCCGGGGCGAGGCTGGTAACGGAAATCCTCCAGGCGAACGGGATCGCCGAGAATCACCTCGTAAGCATCGTATTCTCGATGACCGAGGACCTGACGGCGGCAAACCCTGCCACGGGGCTGCGGCGGACTGGGTTCGCCTCCACGCCCCTGTTCTGCACGCAGGAGGCCAGGATCGATGGCGCGCTCCCCCGGGTCATCCGCGCCCTGGTAACCTTCGACTCCCTCGAACGGCGCGCTGCCGTTCCGGTGTACCTCGACGGCGCGGAAGCCCTGCGTCCCGATCTGGGCGACACGAATCCGCCTTCGGCCGCGGCGAATTCGCCGTCGACCACGCGAAATCCGCCTCCGAAGGCCCATGGTGGCCGGGCGTGAGCCGAAAAATGCCGCTGGTCTGGCATGTATCACGGGAATACGCGGGCATCGCCGAGGCGGGCGGCGTGAAGGACGTCGTACGTGGTCTTGCAGAGGCGCACGCGCGGGCCGGTGGCGCGTCGAGCGTCGTCATGCCATTGTACGGATTCGTCTCCGAAAGGGTCGCAGCGGGCACGCTCGTCGCCTCCTTCACCCTGTCTCTCCCCGACCAGGACGTACACGTACACGGCCGAAGACGAGCGGGAGAACCACTGGAAGAAGAAGGGGACTGGTCACTGGGATTTCCATCAGCTCAACCTGATCCTCCAGCGGGCCGCGCTCGAGACTGCCCTCGCACTCGACGAGATACCTGACATCTTCCACTGCCATGACGGGCATACCGCTTTTCTTCCCGCGCTCCTCCGCGTAGATCCACGCTTTGAAGTGCCCCTTCGCTCCTCGTCGGCAGTCGTGACAATTCACAACGCAGGCAAGGGGTACCACCAGGAAGTGTGGGATCCTGATTTTGCCGGTCTCCTCACCGGACTGCCTCCGGATGTGCTGCGCAAAGGACTGCTGAACGGAACCGTGGACCCGCTCCTCCTTGCCGGCGAATACGCCCGGCTGGTCACCGTGTCCGAGAGGTACGCGGAGGAGCTGCTCGCGGAGCGCGACGAAGAGATGAGCGGCGGGCTGGGAAAGGCGCTCCGCGAACGAGGAATCGGCCTGGCGGGCATCACGAACGGCATCGACCCTTCGCCCTGGGATCCGCGCACACCGGGGAGGGCGGGCATCCCCTTCGGGTTCGATCCGGGGAATGGCGACCTGGAAGGAAAAAGCCGCTGCCGGCAGGCCCTCATGGAAAGGTTCAGCGTCTCCGCCGATCGGGCCGCGCAGAGCCCGCTCTACGCGTTCGTCGGCCGGCTGACAGGGCAGAAGGGGATAGACGTCCTTTCCCATGCGCTGCAGATCCTGCTGAGAAGTAAGACGGAACGCCGCTTCGTGGTTCTCGGCACAGGGGAGAAGGAAAAGGAGTCGATGCTCGCCTGGCTCGCGGCCGAGCCGGTCGCCGCAGGCCGCCTTGTGTTCCTTCCCCGGTACGATCCGCCACTCGCGTCGCTCGTCTACGCCGCAAGCGACTTCTTCCTGGTACCCTCCGAATACGAGCCATGCGGCCTCACGGACTTCATCGCCCAGATTTTCGGGAGCATCCCGGTTGTTCATCACGTGGGAGGACTCGTGAAGGTGCGCGATGGGGAGACTGGGTTCAGCTACCGTGAACATCGTCCCGCGGATTTAGTCGCGGCCGTCGAACGCACGAACCGGATCTACATCGAACAGGCCGGAATTCTGGGTCGAATCAGGCGGACCGGATTCGAGGAGATCTTCTCGCGGCACACGTGGGACCGGGTGCTGGCCGACTCGTACCTTCCCCTGTACTCGGCCGTTGTCGCCGACGGACCATGGACGCGGAAATAAGCTTCAAGACGTCCGTGGACGTCGCGCGCATCCGCCGCGCCTGCAAGGCGGCGGAGAAGTGCCTTCGCTTGCTGGCACCCTGCGTGCGGCCGGGCATATCCACGGCGGAGCTGGACAACCTCGCGGGCAGATTCCTCGCAGAAAACGGCGCCGAGTCCGCGCTCCGGGGATACCGCGGATTTCCCGGGAGCATCTGCACGTCCGTGAACAACGTCGCCGCCCACGGAATCCCGTCGAACAGGGAGCTGGAAAGCGGGGACGTCCTGTCGCTGGACATCACGGCGAACGTGGACGGCTGGCATGGGGACGCGGCATGGACCTTCCTTGTCGGGGAGGCGGCGCCGGACGGTCGTCGCCTTATTCGCGCGGCGTGGCAGGCGACGCTGGCGGGCATCCGCGCCGCCGTTGCCGGCCAGCACATGGGGGACGTCGGAGCCGCCATCCAGGACGCTGCCCACAGGCTCGGCTGCTCGGTGATCGAGGACTACGTGGGGCACGGGATCGGCCGGGCGCTGCACGAGGATCCCATGATTCCCAATTTTGGCGCCCCGGACACGGGCCTGCGGATTCTGCCGGGGATGGTCTTCACGGTGGAGCCGATGCTCACCCTGGGACTGCGGGACGTGCACGTCTCGAGCGACGGCTGGACTCTCGTGACGACGGACGGCAGTCTTTCGGCGCAGTTCGAGCACACAGTCGCGGTGTTCCGCGACTACACCGAGGTGCTCACCTTTTCTCACGGCCTGCTCTTCGACTCGCCCGACGTTCCGCCGGCGCTGGAATAGTCAGGACGGCCCGGATGCTGAAATGCGGTCACGCGGAGGTTGGACAGGGTTGGTCTTCGAAATGCTCAGAAGCGGCCGATCTCGGTGCGGTCCGTGTCATGGAGCGCGCCGCCGGAGGCGGATTCTGCTGCGCTGCCGAAGGCGGATTTTGCGCTGCCTCGCCCTTTCAGCCCGATCGCCTCGGCCACAAACTCCTCCTCGAGAAGCCGCGTGATGTGCCCGCGCGTGTTGTTGTGCGTGCAATTCGGGATGCCCAGCCTGCGGGCATTCTCGAGCAGCCGATAGCCCGGAAAACTGTGTCCGACGGAGAGGTGGTAGTGCTCTGCCTTGGATGCGAGGTATAAGCGGCCGTCTTTACCCACCCTGAACAACCCGAGGCCGGACACGGGCGCAGGTCCGGTCTTGCTTGCTTCCTGGAAACCGCGCGTTCCTGCGCCGCGTGCGCTTCTCCCCAGCGGGGCGATCACCTTCGTACCGACCAGCAGAAGCAGCTCGTCGACCCTATTGGAGAACGCCTGCGGGTAGAAGTCGACCTTCTCCCTGGCCAGAGCCTCCGACTCGGCAAAGCTTTTCCCGTCGAGGAACGCGCGCGGCGCAGGCGGCGTCCGTGTATTCGGAGCCCAACAGATCCGAGAGTGAGAGCGTCAAGGTTTTCAGAGAGATTCCCCTATCGCTTGTCATTTTCATCCCCGCTTCGTTGTTGATCGTTTGTGAATAAATCTCCCGCAGTATAGCAAAAGCTTCTGAGTGGTCAAGGGTAATTTGCTCGCTTTGATCAAATTTGCTTGACAGTTGGTCAAATTCCGGGGTAGGAAGTCAAGGTGTTTCCTCCATTCATCAAGTTTGTGATTGCTCAAGGAAGGATGCCATGAAAAAGAGCGAACTCCGCACCTCCCGGCTCATGGAAATGCTGCAGCTGAACAAACGACTGGGCGTGAAAACAGTTGCCGATACTCTGGAAGTATCCGTGGCAACCGTGAGAAGGCTGCTCGCCCGGCTGGAATCCGACGGCAAGGTCATCCGCACACACGGCGGGGCGCGCCTGTCGCCGCACCTCGGAACAGATTACTCCTACTACATTTCTTCCACGCACAGAAGCAGGGAGAAGGCGCTCATCGGGCGCGCGGCGGCGGATATCGTCGTGGCCGGTGACCGCCTTTTTCTCGATTCCGGCACGACCGTTCTGAAGCTCGCCGAGTCCCTTTCCCTGCGGCTCCAGGCCGAATCCTTGAAGAACATCGTTGTCCTCACCAACTCCCTGGCCCTGGTCGAGGCGCTTGCGCGATGGTGCAAGGTGATCCTCGTGGGAGGGGAGGTGCGCGTCGAGAGGCGTGACGTCTGGGGGCCGATCACGGAGGAGACGCTCCGACAGTTTCACGTGAGCAAGGCTTTCCTCGGCGCCGATGCGGTGCACATCCGCAGCGGATTCATGACCACCGACGAGAGCACCGCAAAAATGAACGAAATCGTCCTCAGGAATACCTCGCATGCGTTCGTGCTTGCCGACGCGGAGAAATTCAACCGGGATTCGTTCATTCGTTACGCGGCGCTGAACGAGGTGGAAACGATCTTCACTGACCCGGGCGTCACACCTGACATTCTCGCCGGTTTCCAGGATGCGGGTGCCCGGATCCAGGTCGTACCTGCCGCTCCGCGGCACCAGGGCCGGAGCGCGGACTGACGGACTCCGCATGTACCTCACCTTCGACATCGGGGTCGCGTCGGCCAAAGTGGTCCTCGACGGCGGATTCGCGCGATCGTCGACGCCTGGGCCTCGGAGCAGATCCGAACGATCCTTGACAGCCCGGGGGGCCTGTGGTACATGGAGACAGCAGAGAGAGTTCTCGCCACCTTAGCACAGCGGTCAAAAAGGGGGCATTTAATTATGGCAAAAGGAAATAAAAAAGGCGAAAACGGCACTTACACCAATAATTCACACCAAAAACTCGGAAGGCCCCCAGGGGGCCGTCAGAAGATAGCCCTCTTTCGGCGCAACGGATCCCGGGCATACTACTTCTACACCTACCAGGGCGATAAACGGATCGCAAAGAGCACAGGCAAGAGCACGAAGGAAGAGGCGCTTGACGCGGCCCGGGCGATCCTCGCGCGCGATCAGGCCGTCTATGGGGGGCAACCCGATCCCGGGATGCTCCTCCGGGACTTCGCAGCCGATTATTTTCTATGGGGTAAGTGTCCCTGGATCGCAAGCCGGGAGGCGAGCGGGCATTCCTTCTCTCAGGGCAGTGCAGCGAGTCGCCGGTCGCAACTCACCACATGGGTACTTCCGAAGTTTGGCAAGCGGCCCATTGCTGATATCTCAGCCCTGGAATTGCGGAACTGGATCAACGGCATTTCGCTTTCTTCCCAGAGCAAGCGACACCTTTACTACACGCTCAAGATCGTGTTCGACGAGGCCGTGCTTGCAAAGTTGATAGACCGAAACCCGGTCAAAGACTTCGGGCTGGTGAAGCTCACCAGGAAGGAACGTGATCCCTTCCTGCTCTCGGACTTGGCGCTGCTATTCCCCGACGACACCGCGAAACTGCTCACGGTTTGGGGACACGCGCAGTATGCAACCTTGTTTATGATCCTGGCCGCGTGCGGTCTGCGCAGCGGAGAGGCCCGGGCGCTCTGCTGGAAGCACATTCTCGGACCGATCAACGGCCGGTACTTCCTCTTGATCGAGCAGGCCGTCAAGTTTGCCACAGGGCGGCGCATCGGCATGACGAAGGCGGGTAAGGCGCGCCCCGTGTACCTACCCGAGCGGGCGCGGGGTGCCCTGGAATGGTGGCGACCATACTGCCCGTGGAGCGAGCCGAGCGACCTGATATTCCCCTCAGAGACGCGCGGCGCCCCCATGGGGGACCAGAGTTTGCGCGATCGGCTCCGGGGCGCGATGAAGCGGGCAGGGGTGAGCGGGGAAGGGCGGAATCTGGTCGTGCATTCTTTCAGGCACGGCTACGTCACCAGGAGCAAGCGCGCGGTTCCGGCCGATCTCCTTCTCCTCATGGCGGGACATGCGGATGAGAAGGTGCAGGCGGGATACGTGCACCCCCTGCTTGAAGATCAACTCGCGCAGATCGGCGAGGCCGCAGGGACGATAGAGGCGATATGGCCGAAGGTATGATTTCGGGCTGGACTGATCCAGTGCCCCAGGACCAGGTAGATCCCGCTAGAATCAACAAGGAATGGCTTGCCTACCATGAATCGGGGCATGCCGTAGCTTGTTATTTCCTCCTGATCAAGTTTGATTGCGTTTCCATTGAACCGGGTCCTAGCTATTTGGCGGGCGTTTTGGGAATGAAACCCGCCGATGGCGACAGGGAGAAGCGGGACCGCATGCTCGCTTTGTATGCGGGTAGGGCCGTGGAAAAATACCGTACGGGGGGAAAGTGGGATCATACCGGAGCGGGGCCGGACTTGGAACAAGCGCACCGCATTGCATGCGACCTATGCAATGGCGAAGGATCACGCGCGTCGGCCCTAGAGGGACAAATGGAGAAGGCGGCAACTCGATTTGTAGAGGAGCACCGGAGCGAGATTGAATCTCTTGCACCAGTATTGGAAAGGGAAAAATGCTTGCCCTGGCGCAAGGTCAAAGATGCGATCCGGGCGGCGCGCAAGGTCGGGCCGGAGAAGTAGGCCGAAACCGACTTGCCGCACGCCGCCGCCAGCGGCACAATGGGGCCCGGGAGGGCCCTAGGCTGATTTTTGCACTTTTCACCATGCATATTATAGGGAGGTATTATGTTTTGCCGAGTAGAGTCTGATTGCATAAAGTTAATGCCCATGACGTACCAGCTATGCTTGGAGGATCGAAAGGGCGGGAAACAGTGGTGCCTTGAATGCGCGCAGAGTTACAAGGTAGCGGGGCCGGACATTCCATTGGAAAAGGCCGAAGAAAGGCCCCCGGGACCATGGGCGGGAGTATGGGCTCCGAGTCTTTATGCTCCCCTCAATACGGGCTCTTTCGGCCGGCGACTAGAAAGGACAGGCATTTTTCGTATCTTGACCCACTCGCGCGGCCGGCTGGCGGTTGCGACATATTCCGATCCGCTCCAAGATCGAAAGAATGACGTGGCCGTGGTGTTGACGATTCTTCTTGACCGTCTGACGGCGAAGCCGAAAAAGCTTGACCGGTGGCGGCGGATTCTCGCGGTAGGAATCGAGGGCGGAGGCGAAACCGAAATCCTCGATAAGTTGGGTGTTAGTCGGCGTACCTTTTATGCCGACATGAAAGAGTTTTTCCGAAAGTTAAGGGAGTTGAAAATGTCACCAGAACTCGAAGCGGCGCTCTTGGCAAAGATCGCCCGATTCTCTCCGGCATACCTAGCTGCGGCAGAGGCGGCCGGACTGACCATCGAAGAAATGGCCTTGGATTGGAAGGATGATCCTAACCCGACCTGGAAAACCCCGGCCGATATCGACGCACAACTAAAGGCCGATTCTGAGAGACTTGGTAGACCAATAAAGTAAGATAGGGAACTAGGGCAGGGGCGAGGGAGAGGCGCTCCTGGATGCCGCCATCATCGTATGGCATACATGGGTTGAGGAGCCCAGGGGAACACAAATATGGACGGATAAGTGGACAAGCTCTTGACCCTACCGGAAGTGGTAGGGATTCTCGGAATGTCGCGTTCGACGATATGGAGAATGTGTTTGCACGGCGGCCTGCCGCATTTCAAGTTTGGCCGCACCCTTCGATTCGACGAAAGCAAACTACGGCACTGGCTCTCAGAGCATGACCCAACAGAAGCCCAGGCGCGGCCAGAATGACCGTCCAGAGAAACAACACGCTCAAGAATCTTCCCGATCTTGGCGTCTCGGTCAGCCCGGTCATGATCCGCAACGGCAAAATCTCTCACGGTGCTCTGCGGCTCTGGTTGCTCATGCGGTCGATGCAAACAGACTGGCATCCGACTGTCGGCGGGTTCGCGAAGCTGATGAAGGATCGTGGACTGAGGGCGTCCCACAAATCGGCATCCCGATGGTGCCAGGAGTTGAAGGGTCAAGGCTATCTCACCATCACGAGGGTGTTGGATGCGCGGAAAAGGTGGGTTGGCTGGGCATGGGCGACCTATCCGGTGCCAGTTGGCGAGTACCTCAAGCTGGTGGGCGAACACATGACCGCCTTAATAACAGGCCAAAATGTCCTAGCAGGACAAAGTGACCCATTATAACTCTTAGCAATGAAGGAGAGACAATCTCTAGAGAACTAGAGAGAGGCCAGAAAAGGAAGGCAGAATGTTAGATGATCCCGGACACGGATGGCAAGGGCCGTCCTGGCTCAAAAGTGACTTGGACCTCTGGGAAATAGGCTGGCGCTGGTCCGGGCATGTGGGGGAAGGAAAAGAACATCCCCGCGTCCGGTCCCACGCTGTTCGGGAGAAAGTGAAAGAGGATGTGCGGGCCGATGTCGAGGACATGCGATTACAGAACGAGCTAGACAAGGAGGCTTGAAGTGGGGAAAAAAAGACCGAAACCGAAAGTGAAGGTTCGCGGCGGGCGCAGGCCCCGGGGACCGACGAAGTGATGAAGTGCGTTCGACTCGTCGAGGCTGAGGACGGTATCGGCGTCAGGGCCGTCTACTTTGACGGCAAGCAGGAAGTCGAGGTTGACCTCATTACTTTCAGTGAGGTTGCCCTCTTTCGCTTGACGGACTCCCGTTTCAAGCGGCAGCCGAAGCCGGAGAAGTCGGCGACGATGAAAGAAGAGCAATTCGGGGAACCTTCTCAGCGGTTGAACTCACACCGCTCCGAGGATTCCCGACTCTTATACGGGTAGCGAAGCCGCCGGAGACTCGGCACTTTGCTTTTCACAACTAAGACGCTGGACACCACTCCGCCGGGAGCCGGGCCAGGCGTGACTTGACTTCGGCCGCACGCTGTATGCGAAAGCGGCAACGATTGGCCGGATAACAATTTCCACCTATCGAAAATGTTACATCATGAGGTGTGAATGAATCACAACGAAGAAAACGAACTGCTTCAAACGCGATGGATGCTTTGCAAAAAGGCAGAGGTTATCGTGAAAGGGGCAGAGGGGCGGGACATGACCGCCGAAGAGCGCAAGACCTTCGACGCGGCAATGGCCGAAATCGATAGACTCGGCGCGATGGTGCCGCAGAGGGCCGGCCCTAATGACGGCAGGAGTCTTGAAAAACTAATGGCCGATGCACAGAAAATCCAGAGCCGGTCTATCGTCGAGGATGTGGGCGAACGGGTGAACGTCCAGGGCACACAGGGGCGACGCGGACGCGATCCGCAGGGAAACGAGTTTCGCGTTTGGTCGCCGGACGAGGCGATTGCACCGTATGCCGGGACGGGCCGGGAGTCTGAGGCCCGTATGAACAAGGTGCTCGCGGCCGCAGTCACCGGCAGGATGGACGAGCTGACGGCAGAGGAGCGCAATCTCTCTCAAGGTAGTTTGGCCAGCGGCGGGGTGCTCATCCCGACGAACTGGTCGCGGGAAATCATCCAGGGTGTCAGAGCGAATCTGACAGCCGCGCGGATGGCGGATATTGTAGAGGTGCCGAACGGGAACATAACAATCCCCGGCGTGAGTGGATTCCCCACGGCATCATGGGTTGGCGAATCTGGCACCTTCACAGAAACCGATAGCAGCTACTTTGCGTTGAAGTTGCTGCCGAAAAAAGTCGGCACCTATACTCAAATGAGTGTAGAGATGGTTGATAACAGCAGCGGACTCGAAGGACAACTAGATTCGGACCTGAACTACGCCGTGGCTCTGGCAATCGATAAAGCCTTTTACGAGGGTGACGGAGTTAACAAACCT
>JBEKXR010000083.1:0-10922 GCA_049511935.1 Spirochaetia bacterium
GAGGACTTGGACCCCCGTAGCCAATCCCTCCGAAATCGTTCTTCCCCTGGGCGCTGCCATCCGCCAGGACCCTCGCCGGCGGTACATTCTCAGCAAGTCCCTTGGCCGCCGCCGGCAGATTCCAGATCACCCAGTGGGCCCAGATGCCGCCTGGGGCGTCAGGGTCATCACAAATGAGGGCAAGAGCCTGTGTCCCCGACGGCGAGTTCTCCCAAATCAGCGCTGGCGACACGTCCCTGCCGTCAGCCGTGTACGCCCGCGGAATACTTCCACCGGGCTTGAATGCGGACGATGAGATTGAGAAGGCCATGGAGTTACCTCCTTGTTCAGCGCTGGATGACAGGACAACCAGGCATCCTGCCGCCACGATAAGACCGGGCAAAGACTTCATGATCCAATGATCAGCCGAGAACAAAAGAATTCAAGCCTGCAGTGATCCCCACCAGCGACGAGCGTTGATGCGACGTCCGGCACTTGGGAGAAGTGGGCCGTGCCCCGCGGAATAGAAGAATCCCGCCAGAACCCCGACCGTGGTGAGCAGGCCGAGCGCCCATGCTGCGAAGCGAACTTGAACCAACTCACCCCGACGGCTACAATCGTTTCAAGGATGCGTTCCGAGGACATGATCTACCTGGACTGGGCGGCCTCTGCTCCCCCGGAACCTGCAGCCATGGACGAGGCGCGGGATGTCTCCCTCCGGCTCTTCGCCAACCCCTCGTCGCCGCACGCGGCAGGGAGAGAGGCAGAGGAGAAGCTCGAAGAGGCACGCAGAGGTCTCGCCGGGCTTCTCGGCGTCGATGCCGGGGAGATAGTGTTCACCTCGGGCGGCACCGAATCCAACTGCTCTCTCCTGCTCTCCCTCCTGGACCGGCACCGGCTCGGCGGCGTGGAGAGGCAGAAGGCCCGGATCGTCACGACGGAGCTGGAGCATGCCTCGGTGTACGAGCAGGCGCGCATCCTCCAGGGCCACGGCATTGCCTGCACGGTTGTACGCCCGCGCCCGGACGGAACGGTGGACCCCCGCGCCGTGGCTGAGGCGGTGGACGAGCACACCCTGCTGGTGTCCGTCATGCTGGTCAACAATGAGACAGGGGCCGTTCAGGACGTGGGAGCCATCGCCCGGGCGGTCCGGGAGGCCGCGCGGAGCGGGGGCCGGAAGATCCTGATCCACACGGACGCCGTGCAGGCGCTCGGAAAGATCCCCTTTTCGCTGCGCAGCCTGGATGTCGATGCCGCCTCTTTCAGCGGCCACAAGATCGGGGGTCCCCGTGGCGTGGGCGCCCTGTACCTCAGGTCGGGAACGGCCCCTGGTTTTCTTTCCGTTGGAGGGGGTCAGGAAGCAGGCCGAAGGCCCGGCACTGAAAACCTGCCCGGCATCTGCGCCATGTCCGTCGCGGCAGGCTTGAGGTTCCAGAAGCTGGAAGAGAACATCATTCACGCGCGGGAAAATGCGCGTTTTCTGATCCAGGGGCTTCGGGAGATCCCGGGAGCCTGGACCATTCCCGTCGTGCGGGATGCAGACGGCACGGATGGCTGGTCGCCGTACATCGTTTCCGCGGCGTTCCCTCCGCTGCCCGCGGAGGTGGTGGTGAGGACCGCGGAGGACAAGGGATACTGCATCTCCGCCGGGGCCGCCTGCTCCTCAAAAAAGAGAGACAGGACACGGGTGGCGGAGAGCATGGGCCTCCCGCCCGAGACGGCGCGCTGTGCGATCAGGATTTCCACCGGGCCGTCGACCACCCGACAGCAGGTGGAAGGCTTTGTCTCGGCGATGCGGGGGGCCATCCCGCCCCTTCTCTCGATCTCGCGGGGACGCGGCGTGTGAGCGAAATCCTGTTCCTGGTGAAGTACGGCGAGATCGCGCTGAAGAAGCGGAACAGGGGTGCCTTCGTGAGGCGCCTGAAGGATTCCATCCACGCGAAGCTCCCGGAGCTCCCGTTCGATGTCTACGAGACATTCCACAGGGTCTTCGTCCGCTGCAACTCGGTTGACCGTGATGCGGTGGCCGGCGCCCTGGAGCGCACGTTCGGGATCGTGTCGTTCTGCGAGGCGGTGCGCGTGAAAACCGAGATCTCCGAAATAGAAAAGGCGGCCGCAGCGCTCGCCGAATCTTATGTCTCCGCGGGCATGGGCATGAAGTTCAAAGCGGAGGTGCGGCGGGCCGAGAAAACATTCCCCTTCACCTCGTACGAGATCGCCTGCCGGGTCGGAGATCTCCTCCTGGCCCGGTTTCCCGGATTGCGAGTGGATGTCCACGCGCCAGACTGGGTCCTTTCCATTGAAATCCGTGAGCACGCGTATCTCTACGGCCCATCCACCCGCGGACCGTACGGGCTGCCGGGCGGGAGCTCGGGCCGGGGACTCCTCCTGCTATCGGGCGGGATCGATTCACCGGTTGCCGGCTGGATGATGGCCAAGCGGGGGATGGCCCTCGACGCGGTCTATTTCCACTCGGCTCCCTTCACCTCGGAGAAGGCGCGCGAGAAAGTGGAGGCGCTTGCGCGCAAGCTCGCGGCATGGATGCCGGGCATCGCACTCCACGTGGTACCCTTCACTCCCGTGCTCGCCCGGATCAAGGAGAGATCCAAGGACGAGGAGATCACGCTTCTCCTGCGGGCATGCATGATGCGCTTCTCTGCTCTCATGGCGGTGGAAATCGGGGCGATGTGTCTCGTGACCGGAGAGAGCCTCGGCCAGGTCGCCAGCCAGACGGTGGAGAGCATGGCATTCACCGGGGTCTATGCGGAGCAGCCGGTTTTCCGGCCTCTCGTGGGCATGAACAAGGAAGAGATCATCGCCATCGCGGAGAAGATCGACACGTTCGAGATCTCGAACAGGCCTTACGCGGACTGCTGCACCCTTTTTGCGCCCGAGCACCCGCTCATTCACCCCGAAGTGAGAAAAATGAAGCTCTCGTATGAGCGCTTGGAGATCGAGCCGCTGCTCAGGGAAGCGATCGGGAAGACAGAAGTCGCGCCGGTCTGAGAAGTCGGCCTGGGCAGGCTCCCTGAAGGGGGCGACTCAGGTCGCCGGCGCTTTTTCTTTTGTGGAAGCCGTGTCAGTCTTGGATTCAGCGGGCTTCTCCGGCGCCTTTTCCTTGTCTTTCAAATTGCCGTTGCCGCCCGTCAGCGCGGAGCCCCTCTTGTTGTCAGTCGAGTAATACCCGCTTCCCTTGAAAATGACGCCCAACCCGCCATTGATCACGCGGCGAATCGCGCTCTTGCATTCGGGGCACCTCGAGAGCGGCTTGTCCATGATGCTCTGGAAAACCTCGAAGGTATGACCGCACTTCGTGCACTCATACTCGTATGTGGGCATACACGAAACTCCTGACTAATGCGAAATGGCGTTCAATCTTCCCCAGGCCTCGACCTGAAGGTGGATCTTCTGTTTTTTCAAATATAGCGACAAGTGGCTTCCATGGCAACAGGGTCTTTCGCCGGCGGCGAAACGCCGCCGCAAGCCGGCACCACCTTCAAGTCGCGCGAACCGGGATCCCGCTGCGGATGAGGTGGTCCTTGATTCCGCCGACGGTCCACTCCCCGTAATGCACCATCGAGGCGATGAGGGCAGCATCCGCCCCGGCATCCTTGAACACAGACACCAGGTGCTCGGGCTTCCCTGCCCCGCCGGAGGCGACGACCGGAATGCCCACCGAGTGCGAAATGAGGCCGGTGACAGTCAGCTCGTAGCCGTCACGGGTCCCATCCGCGTCGATCGAGTTCAGCACGATTTCGCCGGCGCCGAGGGACTCCGCCCTGCGCGCCCATTCGAGGCAATCCAGCCCGGTGCGCGTCCTGCCGCCATCGATCACGACCTCGTACCTCGAGGGCTTCCCGGGATCCCGGGCAACGTCCATGCCCAGCACGATGCACTGGCTGCCATAGAGGGCGGCCCCCCCGGCAATGATGTCGGGCCTCCGCACCGCCGCGGAGTTCACGCTCACTTTCTCTGCGCCCGCGAGGAGCACCTCGCGCATTTCCTCCACGGTGGAGATGCCTCCCCCGACCGAGAAGGGGATGAAGACGTTCTCGGCTACCCGGCGCACCGTGTCGATTCGAATGGCGCGGCGCTCGGCGGATGCGGTGATGTCGTAGAACACCAGCTCGTCTACTCCCTGCTCGTAGTAGGACTTCGCCATTGCCACGGGGTCTCCGACGTCGACGTTGTCCTTGAACCGGATGCCCTTCGTCGTGCGCCCGTCCTTCACGTCGAGGCAGACGATGACCCGCTTCTCAAGCATTGGCAGCCGCCCGTGCCGGCACGTCTGCCCACTTCCCGTCCCACGAGAGGAAATTGCTGAGAAGCTTCAGGCCGAAGGGCCCGGATTTCTCCACGTGGCATTGGAATGCCACGAGGTTGCCCCGCGCGATGCAGGACGGGAACGTGACGCCGTACTCTGTTTCCGCCGCGATCATCTCCCGGTCCACAGGGTCGGGGTAGTAGGAGTGAACGAAGTAGAACCTCGTGTCCTGCGGAATCCCGGCAAACACGGGGTGCTGCCGTGTGAAATGCACCGCATTCCAGCCCATGTGCGGGACCTTCAACCCGCTGCCGGATGGAAACCTGCGAACCACGCCCGGCACGAACCCCAGGCACGTGGTGTTGCGCTCCTCCGAGCGGTCGAAGATCACCTGGCAGCCGATGCAGATGCCCAGCACCTTCCTGCCCGAAGCAAGGAACGCGCGCAGCCCTTCTCCGAGGCCGGTCCTCTGGAGCACCGCCATCGAGGCGGCCGCTTCACCCACCCCGGGGAATATCGCGCCTTCCGCATCGGCAAGCTCTGCCGGGTCGTTCGTGGTCCTGAACCGGGCGCCGAGATGCCGAAGAGCATTCTCCACGCTCGTAAGGTTGCCTGCCCCGTAGTCCAGGACGACCGTTGATTCGGCGCTCATTCCGACTCCGAGGCGCCCGGGGGGGCGCTCTGCGGGGAAGTCTCATCAGGCGCCGGCGCAGTGGACGCGTTCAGCCCCTTCACGAACGAGAGGAACAGCGGAATGATCTCGGCATCCGTCACGTGCAGTCCGGCAAGCTTCACCTGCAGGCCGACGGGGCTCACCGTGACCGGCTTCAGCCGCTCCGCCGCGTCCGGCACGCTCTGGGACCGCATCCAGGCCACGAGGGCGAGGCGCAGCGCAAGGGCGACGACCTTTGCTTCGCGCTCAGAGCTCGTGTTCACCGTGCCGGAAAGTTCGTAGCCGCCCTTTCCCTTCACCGCGTTCATCCAGACTTCCTGGATGGGAAGGCTCATCCCTTTCTGCGCCGCGCTCTCGGTGAGGTTCCCAGGCAGCTGCGGCATGTAGAGCACGAAGTCAGCGTTCAGCATGTCCCGGGCGGCATCGGGAGGAATCGTCAGGGCGATTGGCGATGCCCAGCGCGAGAGCAGGCGCTCGATCCCGCCGTTGGAGGCGAGCAGGATGCCGTTGTTGGGGATCCCCATCTGGAGGCCGGCCTTGCTCCACTGCCAGTACGTGCCGAAAGGGCTCGAGGTCTCCTTCCATTCCTTGTTGCCGTGCAGTCTCAGCCCGATGATGCCGGAAGGGTAACCGCCCAGGGCCGCGACGTCGAACCGCGCCGGCGCGCCCTTCGCCAGCGTGACCGCGCCGACCAGGCGCTTCGTGCGGTCCATTAACGATCCCACGTCCTGGAAATCCGGGCCCGCGTCCTTCAGCGCCTTCCGGAGCAGGTCGCCGGAGCCGGTGACGGAGAAGGAGACGTACATGGTCGCGTCCTCCGGCAGGACGCCCAGCCATTCAGAGGGAGTGCGCTGCGGCACGGTGGCGCAGGACGCGAGGAGAAGAAGAACCAGCGCGGCCGCGGAAAGTGTGCGGGGGAGAATGCGCCCGTTGGTCACGAACGCACCTTTTTCAGTGACACGGCGCATGTCGCTTCTCCGCAATCGATCTCGGTCGCATCCGCGGCCTTCTCCCATTTCAAGGATGTCGCGAGCGTCTCCGACAGCAGGTGCTCGCGGTGGCGCTCCACGGCCGCGCGCAGGACCTCAGACCCGGAGAGCGAGAGCTCGATGCGGTCGGTCACCTCCAGGCCCTGGTCCTTGCGGAGGCTCTGGATTCCGCGCACGAGGTCCCGCACGACACCCTCTTCGATGAGGTCCGGGGTGAGCTCGGGATCGAGGGCAACGGTGAGGGATCCCTCATTGATCACCTTGAGGTTCTGCTTCTCGATTCTCTGGATCTCCACCCCCTCAGGCGTCAGGGTGAAGGCGCGGTCCCCGATGGACAGCTCGACGCCGGTTCCCGAGAGGAGAGCGTGGATATCGGAGAGGGAGAGGCTCTCGATGCGCGCCGCGGCCGCCTTCATGTCCTTCCCCAGCTGTTTTCCCAGGGTACGGAAATTCGCCCTGGCACGGTACTCGACCAGCTCGTCCTCGTTCTCCCGGAAGACGAGGCTCTTCACGTTCAGCTCGTCCTTGATGAGCTCTTCCATCTCGGCGAGGTTCCGCCGCTCTTCGGGATCACGGGTGACGAGGTGCAGCGCCTTCAACGGCTGGCGGATCTTCAGGGCGTAGTCGGTGCGCAGGCTGCGGCCCATGCTCACCGTCTTCATCGTCACCTTCATCCGGCGCTCGAGCTCGATGTCGCGCCGCGATTCGTCGTAGACGGGATAGTCGCAGAGATGAATTGACTCCGGCATTTCGGCCGATCTGAGGCTGGAGTAGATCTCCTCCGTGATGAAGGGAATAAACGGCGCGGCGGTCAGGATGAGCTTCAGGAGCGCCGCGTGCAGGGTCTGGTAGGCTTCCTGCTTGTCCGCGCCATTTCCCGAACGCCAGAAGCGTCGGCGCGACCTGCGGATGTACCAGTTGTTCAGCAGGTCGATGAATCCCACGAACACGTCAGCGGCCTTCTGCAGATCGTAGGCCTCCAGCTGGCCCGTCGCTTCCAGGACCATGCGCTCGGCCTCGGACAGGATCCAGCGGTCCAGGGGGTTGCTCGGAGGGCGCGGCGCACCGATCGCCGAGAACCTGTCGATGTTCGCGTAGGTGACGAAGAAGCTGTAGGAGTTCCAGAGGGGAATAATGACGTTCTTCACCACATCCTTCACGCCGGCCTCGGAGAAACGGAGGTCCTCGCCCTTCAGGACCGCGGAATCGAGGAGGAACAGGCGCATGGCGTCCGCGCCGTAGGCCGCGATGACATCCATCGGGTCGGCGTAGTTGCGGGCCGACTTCGACATCTTCTTTCCCTCGGAGTCGAGGATGAGCCCGCTCACGATCACGTTCTTGAACGCGGGCTTGTCGAAAAGCGCCACAGCGAGCACGACGAGGGTGTAGAACCAGCCCCGCGTCTGGTCGATGGATTCGGAGATGAAATGCGCGGGAAAG
Organism: Spirochaetia bacterium; assembly: GCA_049511935.1. Lineage (GTDB taxonomy): Bacteria > Spirochaetota > Spirochaetia > SZUA-6 > Fen-1364 > Fen-1364. The sequence continues at coordinate 7,346 of JBEKXR010000083.1, forward strand.
TTCGCGTCGAAGTGCGCACGGTTCTCGAACGGATAGTGGTTCTGGCCGTACGGCATGGCCCCCGACTCGAACCAGCAGTCCAGCACTTCCGGGATGCGGCGCATCGTCCCCCCGCATGAGCAGGGATACGTGAGGGAATCGATGAAGTGCTTGTGCAGGTCCTTCGTCTTCGCGCCGGATTTCTTCTCCAGCTCCGCCCGGCTGCCCAGGCACTCCATGGCCTTGCAGGAATCGCAGCGCCAGACCGGGATGGGATTGCCCCAGTAGCGGTTGCGGGAGATGGCCCAGTCCCGGGCGTTCTCGAGCCACTTGCCGAACCGTCCCGTCTTCAGGTGGGCGGGCATCCAGTAGATCCTGTCGTTGGCCGCGAGCATGCGCGACTTGATCTTCTCCACGCTCACGAACCACGAGGAGATCGCGCGGTAGATGAGCGGGCTCTTGCAGCGCCAGCAATGCGGGTAGCTGTGGGTGTGCGAATCGTGACGCACCAGGGAGCGCTGATCCTTCAGCGCCCTGATGATCGACTTGTCCGCGTCCTTCACGAACTGCCCCTCCCAGGGAGCCACTTCCGCGGTGAACTTCGCTTCTTCATCCACGGGGCAGACTACGGGAATGCCGGACCCCTTCATGAGGTTGTAGTCGTCCTCGCCGAAGCCCGGGGCAATGTGCACAATGCCGGTCCCTTCGTCCGTTGAAACGAACTCGCCGTTCAACGCCTTGAACGCGCCCTTCGCCTTCAGGCCCGAGAAGAAGGGGAAAAGCGGCTTGTAGGTCTTCCCGACAAGTTCTTTGCCGGTGTATCGGGCGACGACCTCGTAGCCGGATGGGTCCCTGTAGTACGCGGGAAGCCGGTCTTCCGCGAGGATGTACTGCTCGGCCCCGTCCTTGCGCCGCGCGTCCTGCGCGGATTCGCGCACCTTCACGTAGCGGATGTCGGCGCCCAGCGCCAGCCCAAGGTTGGAAGGGAGGGTCCACGGAGTGGTGGTCCATGCGAGGAAGTGAGTACCGGGCTCCTCGTCCAGCTCGAACTTCACCGTGATGGCCGGATCCGACACGTCGAGGTAGCCGCCGAGGTTCAGCTCGAAGTTGGAAAGCGACGTGGAGCAGCGGGGACAGTACGGGAGGATGTAGAAGCCCTCGTAGAGCAGGCCCTTCTTCCAGAGCTCGCTCACGACCCACCAGATCGTCTCCATGTAGTCGGGATCCATGGTCTTGTAGTCGTGATCGAAGTCCACCCAGCGCCCCAGGCGCGTGATGACCTTGCGCCACTCCCTGGTGTATCGCAGGACGATGGACCGGCAGGCCTCATTGAACTTCGCCACACCGTACTCTTCGATCTGCCTCTTCCCGGATATCCCCAGCTCCTTTTCCATCTCGTACTCGACGGGAAGGCCGTGGCAGTCCCACCCGAACCGACGGTCCACCTTGCGGCCCCTCATGGCCTGGTAGCGGGGGATGACGTCCTTGACCGTGCTGGGGACGAAATGCCCGTAGTGAGGCAGGCCGGTGGCGAAGGGAGGTCCGTCGTAGAAGACGAATTCCTCGGCGCCCTCCCGCTGGGAGATGGATTTCTCGAAAATGGTATTTTTCTCCCAGAATGCGAGCACTTTCTCTTCCATCAAAGGAAAGCTCGCCTTCGGATCCACGGTCCTGTACAAGGAGTCCTCCTTGCGACTATATACGGAAAAAAGCCGGCGCGAGTCAAGGAGCGCACTTGCGTACAGGCAGGCTCTTTGCTTAAATACCACACACGTCATGAAGAAATACCAGGAGCAGTGGCGCCGGATCATCGCCGAAGCGCTCGCCAGCTTTGCCTCTGAGACCGGCGCGTCCGGGATCGACGCCAGCGCGATCGTCGTGGAGACGCCCCCGAAGCCGGAGATGGGCGACATCGCCTTCCCCATGTTCCCGTTCGCCAGGTCGCTTCGGAAGGGGCCGCCGGTCATCGCCGCGGAGATCGCAAGACGCGTGCCGGGCGTCCCGGGGGCCGGGGAAGCGGGAACGGCGCTCGCGGCAGGCCCTTACGTGAACGTCCGGCTCGCGCCGGCAGCGGTGATCGGCGACATCCTCTCCGAGATCGCCGCGGAGGGCGCCTCGTACGGGCGCGGCACGGCGATGAGCGGAAGCCGGGTGATGCTCGAGTTTTCCTGCCCGAACACGAACAAGCCACTGCACCTCGGGCACCTGCGCAACGACGCGATCGGCGAGAGCCTCTCCCGAATACTTTCGGAGGCAGGCGCGACTCTTCGGAAAGTGAACCTCATCAATGACCGGGGCGTGCACATCTGCAAGTCCATGCTCGCCTACCGCATGTTCGGCGGCACCGCCACGCCCGAGTCAGCGGGAGTCAAGGGCGATCATTTCGTGGGCGACTACTACGTGAAATACGCGCAGTACGCGAAGGAGCACCCGGAGGCCGAGGAGGAGGTCCGTGAGCTGCTGCGGAATTGGGAGGAGGGCGACCCCGATGTCGTGGCGCTGTGGCGCCGGATGAACGGGTGGGTGGTCGCGGGAATCGAGGAGAGCTACAGGAGGACCGGCGTCAGCTTCGACCAGGTCTATTTCGAGAGCGACGTCTACAGGCTCGGCAGGTCGGAGATCCTTGCCAGCATCGAGAAGGGCCTGTTTCAGAAGGACCCCGACGGTTCGGTATGGGTTGATCTCACCGACCAGGGCATGGACCGGGAGGTGCTCCTGAGGTCCGACGGGACGTCGCTGTACATCACGCAGGACATAGGCGTGGCCATCCAGCGCTCCAAGGACTGGCCGTTCGATCGGCTCATCTACGTGGTCGGATCGGAGCAGCGCCACCACTTCAACGTCCTGTTCAAGGTACTCGCCGTGCTCGGGTACCCGTGGGCGGCGAATCTGCACCACCTCGCGTACGGCATGGTGAACCTGCCCGAGGGCAAGATGAAGTCGCGGGAGGGCACTGTCGTGGATGCGGACGACATGCTGGACGAGCTGGAGAAGCTCGCGGCAGAGGAGATAAGGACGAAAGAACGGGAGGAGGAGGTCGGCGATCTCTCCCGCACCTCCCGGGAGATCGCCCTTGGAGCGCTCAACTACTGGCTCCTGCAAATCACGGCGTCAAAGGACATGACCTTCGATCCGAAGGAGTCGATTTCCTTCAATGGAAACACGGGCCCCTACCTTCAATACACCGGTGCGCGCATCTCCAGCATGCTGAGGAAATTCGAAGAGCGCAGGGAAAAGTACAGCGCGGGAAAGTATTCCAGCGCGGCCCTCGCGCTGCCCGAGGAATGGGAAATCGCGAAATCCCTGGCGCTCTTTCCCGAAACGATCGTCGCCTCGGCCCGGGAGCTCAATCCCTCCGTGCTCACGGGGTATCTCTTCGAGCTCTGCCGGAGCTTCAGCCGCTACTACCAGGACCACCCGGTGCTCAGGAACGAGGACCAGGACCTCGTGATCTCCCGGATCGCCCTCGTCAGGGCGATGGGGCAGGTGGTGAGAAACGGTCTTCAGCTCCTCGGGATCCCTTTTCTGGAGGCCATGTAAAGGCATTCGTAAGAGTGAACCGTTCGCCGTGGGCGACGTATCCCAGCCGCAGATACCC
>JBEKXR010000084.1:0-10878 GCA_049511935.1 Spirochaetia bacterium
AGTCCCGGACGTCCAGCTCCACGGGGGCGACCTTCCTCCCGATCCCGCGGATCTCCTCCGCGAACTTCTCGAGATCGCCTTTCTGCCTGCTGGTGATGACCAGGTCCGCTCCGGCCCGGGCAAGGGCCCGGCCGAAGTACTGCCCCAGACCCCTGCTCGCTCCGGTGACGACAGCGACTCTTCCTGAAAGATCGAAGGAAGATGCGCTCATGGCGTGAGAATCACTTTCATCAAGCCCGGCTCCCGCTTGTACAAGCGGTCGAACCAGAAGGCGCCCTCCGAGAGCGGGGCCTTCGCGCTGATCAGGGCTTCGAGCCGGACCCGGCCCAGGGCGATGAGGTCAAGGCACGCAGGGTATTCGCCCTGCGACGCGCAGGAACCCAGCATCGCGATCTCCCGCGTAACCGCGGACTGCAAGGCAAGGTCCACCTTCGGTGCCACGTTGCCCACCAGTGTGAGCCGTCCGCCCTTGCGCACCGAGCCCAGCGCGGTCTGCAGCGCGGCGCTCACTCCCACCGCCTCGAATGCGAGATCCGCCCCGCGGCCTGAGGTCCGTTCACGGATCTGCTCGGAGAAGCCCGGCACCTGTGGATCAAGCGCGGCATCAGCCCCGTTCTCCAGCGCCCTTTTCAACTTGGAGGGGTCCACGTCCGCCGAGATGACCTGTCCGCACCCTGCGACTTTCAGCACCTGCAGGATGAGCAGGCCGATCATGCCGGCGCCGACGACCACCGCGACGTCGTTGACCTCGGGCCGCGCGAGCCTCACGGCGTGGAACGCGATCGACAATGGCTCGACCATTGCGGCGCGATCGAATCCGACCCCTGCCGGGATCCGGTACAGTATTCTCTGCGGGATGGCGACGTACCGGGCAAATGCGCCATCGCGCCGGTACTCGGCGCATGAGACACCCAGCACGCGCCGGTTATCGCACAGGTTGACCTCACCGCGGCGGCAGTACCAGCATTCTCCACACCAGACCGTGGAGTCGAAGGTGACCTGATCGCCGACTCGCCAGTCGCCGACGGCAGCGCCGCGCTCCACTATCACGCCCGATGCTTCGTGCCCCATTATGACGGGAGGAATGCGCCGGCCCGTCGACCCGTCCATCCCGTGGACGTCGCTCCCGCAGATACCGCATGCCTTCACCTCGACGAGGACCTCGTCAGGCTCCGGTCGGGGATCCGCAGCATCCTCATAGCTCAGCTTCTTGTATTCCTTCAGGACGAGTGCCTTCATGGGACTGAAGAATACGCCCGGGGCTCCGGCGCTGTCAAAGGGCACACCGCGCCTCTCGCGGCGTGCCGAAGTGTAGTCCATCTACCGCATGGGCACGTCTGGAACGTTTCGACACGACCCTAAATGCCGCGCTCCGCGCGGCGTGCCCTAGAACTCCCGCAGGCTCTCGTCGATGCCTTTGCGCATTTCGAACCACCAGTCCAGCGCCGCTTCCTTTCTGTCGGCGTCGAACCGGGCTATCCATTCCAGCAGCTTCGGGTCCTTTTCCCCCTCCTGGTCTCGCATCCGCGTGAGGAAGGTGTACACGAAATCGATGTTTCTGTCGGACTCCCAGTACACCGAAGCGTTACGCGAATTGATCCTGCTCGCCGTGATCGCCGTGGAGGCAAGGAACTGGTCCTTCATGCCGTAGAGGCTGCCGAAGATGTCGGGCACCGTGTCCTCCGCCCACCCTCGATGGAAGCGGCAGAAGCCGGCCGTATCCATGACCAGCTCTTTCTGGAAGCGCTCGGCGCACATCCTTCCCAGGGATCGCGGCGGCGCGAAGGCGTTGCCATAGTACATGTAGTACTTGCCCGTGATCGCCATCGGCGCGAGCACCCCCGGCGTCCAGTACTGGTTGGGAACCATCCAGCCCTGCCGGCCGAAGGACACGAACACGAACGAGTCCAGGAGGCGAACCCCGCGCTCGCGCGAGAGCCTCCTCCCCCATTTCCGTGCGCCGTCCGACATGTCCATGACCCCCCGCCGCTGGATCATGGAGTCCAGGAGCTCCACACCGAGCTCGGCGTTGTGCGCGGAATCCGCGACAGGATCGAAACCTTCCACGGTCCAGCGGGGGACGCGGGTGACACCCAGATCCTCTTTCGAGAGTGCCCCGGTGGCCAGGAGGTCCATGAGCCACGCCAGGACGCCTCCCGCCGAGATGCCGTCGAAGCCGAGTGAGTCCGCGTGGTGGCAGAGCAGCTCCGCGGCACGCTGGTCGAAGATCCCGCAGAGGGGGCCCATGGCCTGGTAGGGCTCGTAGTCCTTCTTGAAATCGTCCTTCATCTTCTTGCAGACCGCGGCGCAGGGCTCGCCGCAGGTGTGCTGCCGACGGGGGACGATGGTCTCCTCGTTGAACTGCTTCAGGTAGTGCCCGACGATGAGCCGCTCGTGCAGACCGAGCCGGTCCTTCTCCGTGTCGAAAATGCTGCGATAGTTGAAGGCCATGAGCCGGCCCCCGATGCCGGCGTAGTTCACACCGAAGGTGCCGCCCGTGTTGAACTTCGGATCGAAGCGGTACTTCGTCGTTGCTTCAAGGTCCTTTGCGAGGAGCCGCTGCTTGTACTTCGTCTCGAACCAGGCGTCGGCTACTTTGCGGTCCCGGAAGTCCTCGTCCACGTACGTGCCGCCGTAGATCACTGCGGCAATCCCGTGTTCCCGGAGGAGCTTGCTGCCCATCCCGCCCCGCCCGGCCCACGTGTCCACGGCGCTTAGCCGGCCCTGGCTGATCGGCACGGAGACGATTCCCCCCATGTCGGTGGCCAGGGCCGCCGGCCCGGTTGCCAGGACCCGAGGATCCGTGGCGTAGCGCTTCCCGTATTTCTCGTAGACGTGATCAAGCATGGCGTAGGCGCCTCGGCGTCCGGCATTCCACACCGACTGCGGATCCAGCGGCTCGAGCTCGACCTCCACCTCTTCTCCTCCGCTCCGGTTCAACAGCAGGACCGAGGGGACCGGGCATTTCCCGATGATCGACACGGAGTTGAGCCCGAGGTTGTCGAACGCCAGCCCGGCACCCCCCATTGAGGAGACGTAGAAGCCGCGCCAGCAGGGGGAGAAACCGGTGACGAACAGGCGGTTAGAGCCGGGGAAGATCGAGCCGGCAAGGAGACCCACGCCGATATTGATGGACTGCGTGCGCGAAGAGAGATGCAGACCGAGGTCCACCGGTCCGAAGAATCTTCCGACAGGGTAGCGGCGCACCCGGTAGAAGCCGGTCTGCGCGTCCAGCAGGAGTACCTTCTGATCCACGTGCCGTCTCCTACAGCACCCGGCTTTCTGCCCTGTCCAGGATCGTGGAGAGCGTCGCCCGGGCGTTCGCCATCCGGGACACGAAGATCATGGCCGCGATGATGTACGGCTTCCAGCTCGCCTGCCGGTACAGGGGTGTACGGAACCGATCGAAGACCTCTGCCGTGACTTCCCCCCGCACGCAGCTCACCCCGCTGATGTCCGCCGGAAGGCAGTGCATATACAAGGCATTGTTCGTCTGAGCGAGCAATTCTTTCGTGCACTGCCAGTCCTGGAACCGCGCGTTTGTCTCCAGGCATCGCTTCTCCAGCTCCTGGAGCTTGTGCCGGTCGCCGGACTCCACGAGAACGGTGCGCTCCTCCATCACGGAAAACGGCGCCCAGCTCTTGGGATAGACGAAGTCCGCCCCGTCGAAGGCCTCTTGCATTGATCCGCACACGCGGAAGCCCCCTCGGGCCTCCCGGGCGAACTTGCCTGCTGTGTCAACGACATCGGGCATGAGGGAGTACCCTTCGGGGTAGGCGAGGCGCACGTCCATGCCGAACCGGGTGAACAGGCCGATGACGCCCTGGGGCACGGAGAGCGGCTTCCCGTAGGAAGGCGAATATGCCCATGTCATCGCGACCTTTTTCCCCTTGAGCTTCTCCACGCCCCCGGTTTCCGAGACGAGGTGGAGGAGATCGGCCATGGTTTGAGTCGGGTGATCAATGTCGCATTGGAGGTTCACGACGGTAGGCCGCTGTTCCAGCACGCCGTCCTTGTGCCCCTGCTCCAGCGCCTTGGCCACCCGCATCATGTACGTGTGCCCCTTGCCGATGTACATGTCGTCCCGGATCCCGACCGCCTCAGCCATGAAGGAGACCATGTTCGCGGTTTCCCGCACCGTCTCACCGTGCGCGACCTGGGACTTGCCCTCATCCAGGTCCGACACGGTCAGGCCCAGGAGGTTGCACGCGGAAGCGAAGCTGAACCGCGTGCGGGTGGAGTTGTCGCGGAAAAGGGAGACGGCGAGGCCGCTGTCGTAGACCCGGGCGGAGATGTTGCTCGTCCGCAGGGCCTTCAGGACCAGGGCGCATTGGAGGACCGTCTCCAGCTCCTCCCTGCTCTTGTCCCACGTCAGGAGAAAGTCGCGTCCCTTCAGCTCGCCCAGCGCCTCGGCCGAGAGGCCGTCGATCATGCGGTGAATGTCGTGCGGGGTCATTGCAGGCATCAGAACCTCCCGAGTGCGGTGAGTATCTTTTCCGGGGTGAATGGCCAGTCGCGAAGCCAGACGCCGACGGCGTCATGGATGGCGATGGCGAGAGCGGGCGCCGCGCCGTTCACGCTGATCTCCGCCACGCTCTTGCCGCCGAACGGCCCGTAGCGGTCATCGGTCTGAATCATGCGCACGCGAAAATCCCGAGGAATCTCCTGGATCATGGGGACCCCGTAGCCGGCGAGTCCGGTAGTGAGGCAGCGGCCCTCCTCGTCGAAGATCATCTCCTCGTACAGGGCATGACCGATTGACTTCAGCACGCCCCCGTAGACCTGGCCCATCGCCAGCTCGGGATTGATCGGCGTGCCACTGTCGTGCACGGCATGGTAGCGGCGGACGTCTATCGCGCCGGTTCGGATGTTCACCGCGACCTCGCAGAAATGCGCGGCGTACGGGATGGCGTTGTCGTGGCTGGTGAAGGAGGCGCTTCCCACGAGGTCCCCCTCGCCGTGACCCGTGGCGCAGCGGTGGGCGAGAGCCGGGTACGTGATGCTCCCGCGCGCGCCCTTCACCACGCCGGGGTACGCCAGGGCGACCTGCTCGCGCGGCTCCTTCAGGATGGAGGCCACCATGGAGACCATCCGTTCGCCCAGCGCCTGCGATGCCTTCAGCACGGCGTTGCCCGTGAAGTAGGTGCCGCTCGATGCGTAGGCTCCCTTGTCGAAGGGCGTGGTGTCCGTGTCTCCCGTGAGGACCGTGAAGTTCTCCACGTCGCAGCACAGCGTCTCGGCAGAGATCTTCGCAAGCACCGTGTCCAGGCCCGTGCCCAGGTCGGCACCCCCCGAAAGAACCATGAACGTGCCGTCGGAGAGGAGCCTCACGTCGGCACATGCCTGGTCGAGGCCCGGAAGCCCCGAGCCCTGCTGGATGATGACCGCGCCCTTCCCGATTTTCACGTCGGGATCCTCGTCGGGGACGCGGTGCCCCCACGTGATGCTCTGCCGGCCGAGAGCCAGCGCCTCGTCCAGCCCGCAGCTGCCGACGGTCACAACCTCTCCCGGCCGGCCCTCTCCGAGTGACTTCAGGATCTCCAGGACATCGCCTTCCCGGACCCTGTTCTTCTCAATGAAATCCACCTGGTCGATGCCGAGCTCCGCCGCGAGCTCGGCGGCCGCCATCTGGACGGCGAACGAGCCCTGCGGGGCGCCGTAGCCCTGGTAGGCACCCGAAGAGACATGGTTGGTGTACCAGCTCTTCACCTCGAAGGAGACATTGTCGCAGCGGAAAAGAGGCAGGGACTTCGAGCAGGCGTTCATCGGCACGGTGAGCGCATGGTTCCCGTACGCCCCCGTGTCCACGTCCGCGGAGAGGCGGATGGCGGTGATCGTGCCGTCCTTCTTCCCCCCGATTTTCATCCTGACGGAGAATGGATGACGGGTCGTGGCGGCAATGAACTCCTCCTCCCGGGTGTACTTGTAGAATACCGGCCGTCCGGTCTGCAGTGTCGCCCAGGCGCAGACGTCTTCGAGAAGAATGTCCTGCTTGCTTCCGTAGCCGCCGCCCATTCGCTCCTTGATGACCCGGATCCTGTTTTCGCGGATGCCCAGGACGCGCGCGACGATCCTCCGCAGGTGCCAGGGCACCTGCGTGGAGGCGTGGATGACCAGCCTGTCGCCGTCCATCTTCGTGTAGACCACGTGCGGCTCGACGGGGGTGCACTGAACCTTGCTCGTCGTATAGGTGCGCTCCACAACGGCGTCCGCTTCGGCAAAGCCTTTCTCCACGTCCCCTGTGGAACCCGCGGCGCTGGCTGCGAGGTTGCGTTTCGGGTCGGCGCCGATGGACAGCTCGCACCTGATCTTTTCGAGATGATCGCCGTGGACCAGGGGCGCGCCGTCGGCCTTTGCCGCGTCGATCGAGAGGACGGCGGGAAGGATCTCGTATTTCACGGCAATGCGCTTCAGCGCCTCTTCTGCTGTGTGCTCGTCTTCCGCGACGACGGCAGCGACCCGGTCTCCCACGTGCCTGACCACGGGACTGAACATCCGAAAGTCGTACGGGGAGGGCTCGGGAAAACCCTGCCCTGCCGGACTGTACAGGATCTCGGGGCAGTTGCGGTGGGTGACGATCCTGACGACCCCGGGCAGCGCCTCGGCAGCCCCGGTGTCGATGTCCAGGATCCGGGCGTGCGCGTGGGGGCTGCGGAGCATCAGTATTACGCAGCTTCCCGGCTCCACCCGGTCCTCCACGTATGCCTTCATCCCAGCGATGAGCTTTGTGCCGTCGACGCGCCTTCGGGATTTGCCGATGACGCGGAGGTCCTCCCTGAACTCCTCGGCGACGGCCCGAGTGAATGAGGGATCCTTCCTGCGACGGCGCGCAAGCTCAACGGCGAGGGAGAACTGCTGGTAGCCGGTCGCCCGGCTGAAGAGGCCGGAGAGAGCGTCCGCAATATCCTCCTCCGTCGGCTCCGGCGAGCGGCGCAGCAGCTCCTCGATCAGGAGTGCCGCCGCAGGGCTCGTGAAGGCCGACTGCACGACCCCGGCGTCCAGCATCGCACCCTGGAGCGCCGAAAGCTGTCCGTTTTCCATCAGGCTCTCGATGGTCTCGATGGAATGTCCTTCCGCCTGGCCGGCGACCATGAGGCCCGCCAGGACGGGCCGGCCGTCGAACAGGATCGTGTCGGCGCCCGTGAAGCCTTCACGGTCGTCCGCCCGGCGCACGGAGTGAATCCCCATCCGCTGGAGCAGCACTTGCAGATTCTCGCCCGGTTCGGCCGAAACCGAGCGGACGACCCGGTTGAGCGTGAAGGTGACGTTCATCCGGCCGCCTCGCTCGAAAGAGCCGCGAGCAGGTCTGCAATCATGACGCCCGCCATGTAGCGCTTGTACGCGGCAGACGCATGCATGTCCCGCCTCGGGGAGAACTGCGCGCGCGCGAGCTGCTCGATGTCCTGCCGCGGGGGGAGGGGCGCGCCGGCCAGAGCCCGCTCCGCCCCGATGAGCCTCACGCGCTGCCCGCGGCAGTCGCTCAGCACGAGCCTCGGCTGGTCCAATGTCGGAGCAGCCGCGCGCGCGCTCACCGCAGCCACGAGCAGGCGGGGGCTGTGCGATGTCCGTGACACGGCGCTCACGGCTGCCGCGGCCCGCGCAGGAATCGACACACCGAGGACGAGGCCGGTGCTGCCCTCATCGAGAAAACTCTCGATCGGCAGCGGCTTCTTCCTGCCCGCCACGGAGACTTCCGCGCCAAGGACGATGAGCGCGGGGATCACCGCTGAATCGTCGGGGCAAAGCCCGAGCTCGCCGCCCACGGTCACCATGTTCCGCAGGGTGCGCGAGGCGGTGAGACGGGCAGCCTGACGAAGCGCGGACGGGACGGGGGCGCCGTCCACCAGCGCCTGGAAGGTGACCGACGCTCCGATGATGCACCGATCCGCCTCGGCGCGGATGGAGTCCAGCCCGAGGTTCTCCAGCGACACCAGTGTCGTGACGTTTTCCGCCCTTCCCGAATTCAGCCATGTCCCTCCTCCGAGGTAGGCGGCCCCGGGGGCAGTCTTCGCCCTGACCGCTTCGGTCACCGTCTTCGGCCGCACGATGTCGGTGATCATGGCGCGATTGTACGTGCTTGCCGCCGGGAGGGCAAGATCGAATCGACGGGGATCGGTGGGTCATTCACGGTTTGACATCGGGGGTGCATTTTTATAGAAGGAAAGCAGATGCTCGACTACACGCTCGTGACCACGAAGGCGACCTATCGGCTGCTCAACCCACAAGATGTGCCCTTTTTCCTCAAGCTGGTCCAGGCGGAGAGAAGAGAGAGGCGCGACGCTCCACCGTTCGATGCGCAGAATGTCCTCGCCACGATCCGGGAGCTTCAGCCGGCCCGGGGCAGGGGCTCGGTATATGTGTTCGAACGCGACCAGAAGCTCGTCGGATACTGCATCCTCGTGAACTGCTGGAGCAGCGACCAGTGCGGCATCGTGCTCGTGGCCGACGAGCTGTACGTCGTGCCCGAGCAGCGCGCGGAGGAGATCGCCGAGGATTTTCTCGCCCTGCTCCTGAAGGTGGCCCCGGAAGGGACCACGTCCATCCGCATCGAGGTGCCGCGGGCTGGCCGCAGGAGCGCGGCATCGTTTGTAAAGCTCGGCTTCCGGGAGTCCGGAAAGAGCGCTCTCTCGATGAGGATCACGCGGTCGGAGAGCGCCTCTGGCCAGAGGCCCTGAAATATCCTACCATCCATTTCATGGAATGGCGTGCGAGCCACATACTCGTCAAGGACAGGCAGCTTGCGAACGAGCTGTTGAAGAGAATCAAGCTGGGCGCAAGCTTCGAAGCGATGGCCCGCGAGTACTCAACCGACCCCTCGAAATCGCGCGGCGGCGACCTCGGATGGTTCGGCCCCGGCAAGATGGTGTCTGCATTCGAGGCCGCGTGCAAACGGCTCTCCCATGGCTCACTGAGCGACGTCGTGCCCACGTAGACCTCTCTTCCGGATTATCGGCAGTATCTATCAGGACCTGAGAGACCCAGGCATCGAACAGGAAAAGAGGTCTACATTATGCCGTCTGTATGAGTCGAGAAGAGATGCGGTTCGCCTCCCGGATCAGCTCCTCCTCCTCCACCCCCACAAGCCTTCCCTGGTCGACCACGACCTTTCCGTTGCAGATCGTGTAGGCAGTACCATGATCGTAGCCGGCAAAGAGCAGCGCGGCAAAGGGGTCCGAGAGGCTCCCACAGTATTCCATTCTGCCCACATCGAAGATCGCCAGGTCCGCGGCGTATCCCTGCTCGACCCTGCCGATGCCCTCGAACCCGAGCGCCTCGGCGCCGGCCACGGTAGCCATTTTCAGCACCTCTCGCGCCCCGAGTGCGCCGCTTCCCTTCCACACCCTCTGCAGGAGCAGCGCGTGCCGCATCTCGCCGAGGAAGTCGGAGGTGTCGTTGCTCGCGGATCCGTCCACCGCGAGTGAAACCGGTATCCCCAGGTCGAGCATGTCCCGTACGCGGCAGAAGCCGGATCCCAGCCGCATGTTCGAGGAGGGGCAGTGCGCGATGTGCGCCCCCCGCGCATGCAGCGTCTTCAGCTCCTTGTCGTTGAAAAAGATGCCATGCGCGTAGAAGACGTCCGGCCCGATAAACTCGCATCGCTCCATGAGCTCCACCGGCCGCACCCCGTACTTTGAAAGGCAATACCGGTCCTCATCAGCAGTCTCCGCCAGATGGGTATGCAGCCGCACCCCGTGACGGCGGGCCAGGCGGGCGGACTCGAGCATGAGCCGTTCGCTTACGGAGAAGGGGCTGCAGGGAGCGAGGACGATCTTCCGCATGGACCGGGGCGAGGGGTCGTGGTAGGTGGTGATCGCCCGCTCGCTGTCGGCGAGGATCGTGTCTTCGTCCTGCACGACGGTGTCCGGCGGCAGGCCGCCGTCCTTCCTCCCCAGGGACATGGACCCACGCGAGGGTGAGAATCGCATGCCCAGTTTTTCCGCCGCCTCGAACTGCAGTCCCGGAAAGTCGTCGTGCACTCCCCGCGGGTACAGGTACAGGTGGTCGGTGGTGCATGTGCAGCCTGTTTTCAGGAGCTCCCCCATGGCGAGAACCGAGGACCAGTACACCGCTTCCCCGTCGATCCTCTTCCAGATCTCGTAGAGGTAGACCATCCAGTCGAAGAGCTTCGCATCCTGGACCGCCGGCAGGTTGCGGGTCAGGGTCTGGAAGAAGTGGTGGTGCGTGTTGACGAAACCCGGCACGACAACGTGGTGGGAACAGTCGACCAGCCGCGCGTCAGGGGGCCGCGGGATCCCGCGCCCGATCTTCGCGATCGTTCCATCCTCGATCAGAACGTCGGCACCGCGGATCCCCTCGGAATCCGCGGACGGCTGGATGTGAAAGCAGTCCTTCAGGACCACAGGAGAAGGTTGCTGGCCCGAGCTCACGATTGTATCATATCAGAAGCATGGGCGAGAGTCGTGACCGTCAGCCGGATCTCGAGACGCGCCTGCGGTGGGCAAGGAAGAACATGCCTCTCACCGAGGAGGAGATCCGCCTCCTGCCGCCTCTGAGAGAAGTACGTCTCGCCTGTTCCATCCACCTCGAGCCGAAGGTCGCGCCCTCCCTCGACGGCCTGCTGGAGCGAGGGGAGCGCTCACCCATGCGTGGAGAGGAATGCAACCCGCCGACGTGACGGAGGCAGAGACGCACGCCATCGAGTGGAAGCCGACGCATATCTGGAAGATGGGAGCAAACCTGGCGGCAGCGATCTGCTCGAAGCAGGGCGCGTCACGGGTGGGTGCGCGTGCGGTTGCGGCGGGGATGGAGTCCACGGGGTCGGGCGGGGCGTGGCCCTCACCGCGCGGGCCCTGGGCGGCGCAGTGAGCGTCGCGGAGCAGGACCCGGCGAGGGCCCTGGAGGCGCGCTACGACGGGT
>JBEKXR010000085.1:0-10855 GCA_049511935.1 Spirochaetia bacterium
TTATCGCTCTTGCAGGAATTCCAGCGTAGATGGTTTCCAACTGTTTTCGTGTGTAGAGAACTTTTCTGCCGTCACGTTGTCCCTTGATCTTTAGCTTACTTACTCTTGTCCGAAAAGATGCCAAAGCCATTCGAGTCATATAAGCACCCTGCTTTGCATCAAACAGCCGCTCTTCTGCCATATTGCAGTTTCCTCCTGTAAGCATATCTTAACCGAACCCCAAAGAGCTGTAAAGAGTTATTCGATAAACTTCCTTTCAATCTCTATTCTCTTATGCTTGTAGTACTCTTGGTTGTGTTCAATTGCACTCTTGATAGCCTTAACCTTTTCTTCTTGTGAACCATCCGCTAATGGTTTGTAAAATGTTTTCCAAGTCCCAGGACTTGCAATTCTTATCTCATAGTCAAGTTCCTGCCATTTGCTTTTTATCTCTGAATAGGAATAGCCAATCTTTCTACCATCTATCAAGTCTATTCGAATGATATCTTTGTCTATCAATACAGTCTTAAATATCCTCTTTAGCATTTCCTTTCTGGATTGCGGCTCTGTAGCCTCAAAATATTGTGTTAGGTTTTCAAGGCTATATGAAGAATAGATAGTCTCCAAATCTTTTGATTTTAGGCTTATTTCTTCAACAAATTTCTCCTTGTTAGACTTCAAGACGCTAAGCTCTCTCAATGACTTCTCTATTAGGTCATTATAGAAGGCTATGTTTTTTCCCAAAGAGACTGCTTCCGTGAAGTTGCGCACCTTTCCTTCTTCTTCCTTGATTTTAATGTCAAGGTTCTTTACTCTACTTTTCAATTCCGCTTCCTCTACATCAATCCTCTCTTTCAATTCGGTAAAGATGCTCTTTGGATAATTTAATAGGGCGGTAGCGTATCCATCGGCTAAGATATAATTGACGATTTCATAGACACTTACTTTGGCACCTTCACACTTGCCACTATCATTGTGAATGTAGTAGTTAAAGCCTCTCATTTTATGGAAGTGATATCCCGCCTCACAAAGCTTGCACTTCATTAAGCCCGAACCTTCATAGAAAGCCGGTCTACCTCTGATACCGCTTAACTTACGTTCTACAAGCATTCCTACAGAGTCAAACAACTTCACGTCAATGATCGGAGGATACTTCTTTGAAGGAATGATGTTCCGCTTACTGTCAAAGGTTCTTCCTGTATATACGATATGTCCTAACATCTTTTTGACTTTGGTATTGTCCCAATACTTGCTGCCTCTTGTCTTCACTACCGATTCATTCAGTCGCTTGACTATGCCATAGATTGTAGAACCTTTGGCGTACATACTAAAAACCTTCTTTATGACTTCTTCCTGTTCGGGAACGATTTCATAGCGTTTGTTTCCCCGTTCGTCAAATACTGTCTTGTATCCAAAGGTGCGGTTATGGTTCCTCAAACCTTCATCGTAAGAATCTTCTCTGCCTTCTCTTGTTCTCCTTGCAGTCTCTAATCGTTCCTCTGTGGCAATGATGCTCTTGATTCCACCAACAATTCTGTCACCGGAACTTTTACCAAAGTCTATGTAGCGGTTTTCTGTCTTCTCAAATAGACGGAGTTTTCTATCAATACAAATCTTCATAAAGACTTGGAACTCTTCGGCGTCCCTTGTCAAACGTGATTGGGAACCATACCAAATCACATCATTCGGTTCTGACAGGGATTCCAAGTCCACTTTGAGTCTTGCCCAATCCTTCCTGCTTGACTTTGCTCCGCTTTCTACGTCTTTATAGAGTCTGTATTCACTACCTATGCTTTCAGTAAAGGAAATTCCGTCTGCCTTCTGTGCGGCAAAGGAATAGTTGTCCTTCTGCCCTACGGAACTAACACGGCAGTAGATGAAGGTTTTCATAGGTGGAAGTATAGACGGTATACACTTATTATGTCAATTGATATGTACTGGGACAGGGACATCGAGACGATGGAGCGCGGGGCGCTTCAGCGGCTGCAGTGCGAACGTCTTGCGGCCACGCTGGACCGGGCGGCCCGGGCGCCCTTTTACCGCCGCCTGTTCGAAAAACATGGCGCGGCGGACGTGCGTGAACCGCGGGATATCTCGCGTCTCCCCTTCACGACCAAAGCGGAGTTGCGGGACGAGTTTCCCTACGGGTTCCTGGCGGTGCCGCTCACCGACGTGGTGCGCCTGCACTCCTCATCCGGCACGACGGGCAACCCCACCGTGATCTATCACACGCGGGCCGACATCGCCGCGTGGCAGGACCTCGTGGCCCGGTGCATGTACATGGCCGGCATGCGCTCGTCCGATGTGTTCCAGAACATCATGGGCTATGGCCTTTTCACCGGCGGACTGGGCTTCCACTACGGAGCCGAGAAGCTCGGGGCGATGACCATTCCCGTGGGTCCCGGAAACAGCAGGCGGCAGATCTGGTTCATGCGGGAGTTCAAGACCACCGTCATGCACATCCTGCCCAGCTATGCCCTCCGCCTGGCCACGCACGTGAAGGAAATGGGGCTCGACCCGCGCACGGATCTTTCGGTCCGAATGGCTTTCGTCGGAGCCGAGCCGCACACGGAGGAGACCCGGCGCAGGATCGAGGAGACGTGGAACATCCGGGCCTTCAATTCCTACGGCCTCTCCGAAATGTGCGGACCGGGAGTGGCCTTCGAATGTCCCGAACAGTCCGGCATGCACATCTGGGAGGACAGCTTCCTCGCGGAAATCGTGGACCCGGACACCGGGACGCCGATTCCCGACGGGGAATGCGGGGAGCTGGTGCTCACGACGCTCGCCCGGACGGGCACGCCCCTCCTTCGCTACCGCACACGGGACCTGACCCGGATCATCCCGGGGCCCTGCCCCTGCGGCCGGACCCACCGGCGCATCGATCGGATACAGGGACGATCGGACGACATGATGATCATCAATGGCGTCAACGTCTTTCCGATGCAGGTGGAGCAGACCCTCATGCGCATCCCCGGGATCGGCTCCAACTACCTCATCGAGATCCACGAAGAAAACTACATGGCCAAACTGCACGTCAGCGTGGAGATGGCGGCCGACTCGTTCCAGGGCACGCTCTCCCAGCTGGAAGGGCTGCAGGCCCGGGTGCTCGCCGCCCTGAGGGATGAGACCGGGGTGACACCGGTGGTGAAGCTCCTGGAGGCCGGGAGTCTCCCCGCCGCTGAGGGCAAGGCGGTGCGCGTGGTGGACCGGCGCGCACAATCGGGAAAGGGGTGCTGAGGTGGCGTGGCACCTTTCGGTATTCGTCGTGAACGAGCCCGGCAAGCTGGAGGGGATCACCCGTGTGCTCTCGGAGGCCGGATTGAACATCAGGGCGGTGTCGATGGCGAGCACGGGAGAGTTCGGCGTGGTGAGGGTCCTGGTGAACGATCCCGACAGGGGCCTCGATGCGCTCAAGGAGAGCAGGTTCACGGTCACCAAGCGGAGGATCCTGGTGGCACAGATCGAGGATGCGCCGGGTGCCATGCACGGCCTCCTGGTAGCACTCTCCGCCGCGCGCATCAATGTCGAGGACTGCTACGGGTTCGTGATCGAGGAAGGAAAGAGGGCGGCGATCGTCTTCGAGGTGGAGAAGTTCCCGGAAGCGGAGAAGGCGATTGCCGGGACGGGCATCCACCTGATCTCCGACGCAGAAATCTATCGTCTGTAGTCCAGATACCTCTGCTGCAATGTGTGCCTCCGCACGGAACGCGTGGAGCAGTATCAATACCTTTTCCTATGAAGAAGGAGGATGCCATGGGACCGATTGAAGACGTGGAAGACGGGCGTGATGTCATAGATATTCTCGAGTCCGGAGATCCGGATACTCTTTCTGAAGCAATTGCACGGCTTCAGCATCTGAGAGTCCACTTCAGAACAAGTTACCGCTATGTTGTCGGTGAATGGAGTGGAGGCCGCAGGGCGAAGGACACTCGAAATGGACAATTTGTGACCAAGGAAGAAGTCATAGAATATCTTGAAGCCAAAGTGGAAGAATAGATAAATAGAAATTCTTCTGCTCGTCTGCAAACCCGGTACGTGACTTGACGGGTGCTACTCCATGGGGCAGTCTTCGATTCTATGATCTGGAACACGGATTTCGAAAGCCTCGACCGGGCAGCGATGTCCCGTCACCAGGCCGAAAGGCTCGGGCGTCTGATCGACGTGCTCTACCGCAGGGTTCCTTTCTATCGAAAGAAAATGGATGCCGCCCGGGTGAGGCCGCAGGACATCCAGGGGATCGGCGACATCGTTCGTCTCCCCTTCACCACGAAGGACGAGATGCGGGAGGTGTACCCGTACGGGCTGCTCGCCGTATCTCTGCAGGAGATCGTGGAGATCCACACATCTTCGGGCACGACCGGCACTCCCGTGGTGGATGCCTACACGGCGGGGGACATCGAGGTCTGGGCCGAGGTCATGGCCCGGACTCTCGCCGCCGGCGGGACGGGCCGGCACGACATCGTGCAGAACGCATATGGGTACGGATTGTTCACCGGCGGCCTCGGCGTCCACTACGGCGCGCGGAGGATCGGAGCGACGGTCATCCCCATCTCGGGCGGGAACACGAAGCGCCAGCTCGCCATCATGCGCGACTTCAAGTCGACGATCCTCGCCTGCACCCCGTCCTACTCCCTGTACCTCGCCGAGGCGGCCCGGGAGGAGGGCATGGATCCGGCGAAGGCGGGACTGAGAGCCGGATTATTCGGCGCCGAGCCCTGGAGCGAGAGCATGCGCGGGGAGATCGAGCAGCAGCTGGGCCTGCTCGCGATCGACATCTACGGCCTGACCGAGATCATCGGCCCGGGTGTCGCCATGGAGTGCGAGCACCAGAAGGGTCTTCACTTCAACGAGGATCATTTCTATCCCGAGATCATCGATCCCTCCACTGGGAAGGTGCTTCCGGACGGCCAGAAGGGAGAGCTGGTGATCACCACCCTCACCAAGGAAGGCACGCCGGTCCTGCGCTACCGCACCCGCGACATCACCTACCTCGACCGCGCGCCCTGCGCCTGCGGCAGGTCCACCGCACGGATGCACCGGGTGCTGGGCCGCACGGACGACATGCTCATCATCCGGGGAGTGAACGTGTTTCCTTCCCAGATCGAGGAGGTTATACTCAAAGTAGAGGGGATCGAGCCGCACTACCAGCTCATCGTCGAGCGCCGCGACCAGCTGGACGAGCTGGAAGTACAGGTGGAAATGAACGAGGGCCTGTTCTCGGACGAGATCAGGAATCTCGAGCGCATGGAAAAGAAAATCGAGGCGGACCTGTACGCCGCTCTCAACATCCACACGCGGGTACGGCTTGTGGAGCCGAAGAGCATCGCCCGCAGCGAAGGCAAGGCGAAACGGATCATCGACAAGCGGCAGGTCTGAGCCGCGCCGACACTTGCGCAACGGAGGTCTCCGATGAGCGTGAAACAGATATCCGTCTTCCTGGAGAACAAGAAGGGCCGGCTCGCCGAGGTCACAAAGACTCTTTTCCATGAGAAGATCAACATCCGCGCGCTGTCCCTGGCCGACACCGCGGACTTCGGGGTGCTGCGCATCATCGTGGACAACCCCGAGAGGTCTCTCACGGTCCTGAAGTCGCACGGGTTCGTCGCCCAGGTGACCGAGGTGATCGCCGTCGAGGTGGAGGACAGGCCCGGAGGTCTCTCCCAGATCCTGGAGGTCCTGGACCAGGACAACGTGAACGTGGAGTACATGTACGCCTACGTGGAGAAGTCCCGCGAGAACGCGATCGTCATCTGCCGCATCGACGACAGGGAACGGTCCCTGCAGATACTGGAAAAGAACGGCATCACCACGCTGAGCGCGGAGGCCCTGAAAGCCCTGTAAGCTTCTTCTTGACAATCCCGGTAATGTTTGCATTACTTGCATAATTATCCATCCATTCCACGCAAGAAGGAGCCGGCCATGCGCAGGAGAACCATCTTCACGCTCGTCCTCGCACTCGGAGCGATTCTCGCCGTCCCGTCATTCGCGGCTGACCCGATCAGGATTGGGGCGATCTTTGCCGTTACCGGCCCGGCCGCCAACCTCGGGCTGCCGGAGTCACGGACCCTGCAGATGCTCGTGGATGACGCCAACGCATCCGGCGGGATCCTGGGAAGGCAGATCGAGCTCATCGTCAAGGATTCCCAGGGAAATGCGGAGAAGGCGGTGTCCTTCGCGAAACAACTGGTGGAGGAGAGCCAGGTCCTCGCGATCATCGGCCCCACCACGAGCGGGGAGAGCATGGCCCTCAAGGGGTACGCGGACCAGAACGAGCAGATCCTCATCTCGTGCGCGGCCGCGGCGACGATCGTGAATCCCGTGGCGAAGTGGGTCTTCAAGGTCCCCCAGATGGACAGCTTTGCCGCGCAGGCGATTTTCACGACGATGAAGAAGCTCGGGCTCGCCAGGATCGGCGTGGTGGTGAGCAACACGGGCTTCGGCCAGGGCGGCAAGGCGCAGCTGGAGAAGCTCGCGCCCCAGAACGGGATCACGGTGGCGATCACCGAAGTGTATGACTCCACCGCCACGGACCTGACCGCCGTGCTCGCCAAGGTGAAGGCGCAGGACGTGCAGGCGGTGGTGAACTGGTCCGTGGAGCCGGCGCAGTCCCTCGTCCCCAAGAACATGAGGCAGATGGGCTTCGACGTTCCTCTCTTCCAGAGCCACGGATTCGGGAATATCGCCTTCGTGACCGCCGCGGGCAGGGCCGCCGAAGGCATCATCTTCCCCGCGGGAAGGCTCCTCGTCGCCGACGTGCTTCCCGCGAGTCATCCCCAGAAGAAGGTGCTCACCGCGTACAAGAAGGTCTACGAGGGAAAGTTCCGGGAAGACGTCAGCACCTTCGGCGGACACGCCTATGATGCGTTCCTGATTCTCACCGAGGGCATCAGGAAGGCGGGCGGCACGGACAAGTTCAAGGTGCGTGATTCCATCGAGGGCCTGAAGGGTGTGATCGGCACGGCGGGGGTGTTCAACTTCTCTCCGGAGGACCACAACGGCCTGACCATGGACTCCTTCGAAATGCTCACGGTGAAGAACGGCCAGTTCGCCCTGTATCCCTGAGAGCGCTGCCGCGCGGGCATGGGCGCCGACCAGCTCCTCCAGTACCTGCTCTCGGGCGTGACCACGGGAAGCGTCTATGCCATCGTCGGCATCGGGTTCAACATCATCTACAGCTCCACGGGGATCATCAACTTCGCCCAGGGCGAGTTCCTGATGCTCGGGGGAATGATCTCGGTCTCCCTCAGCCATTCCATGCCGCTCGCGGCGGCGATCGCCATTGCCGTGATCGTGACCGGGCTCGTCGGCGTCCTGCTGCAGCTGGCGTTCATCTCGTGGCTGAAGAACCCGGCCGTGCTGCGGATGATCATCATCACCATCGGGCTTTCCATCCTCGTGAGGGAAGCGAGCCTCCATATCTGGGACGAGAAGGTGCGCGCCCTGCCCTTCTGGTCCGGCAACGAGACCTCCTCCCTCGCCGTGCTCGGCGCGCGTATTTCCCCCCAGGTCCTCTGGGTGCTCGGGGTTTCCGCGCTGATGGTCGGCGCCCTCACGCTGTTCTTCCGGCACACCCTCACGGGACGGGCGATGAGGGCCTGTGCCTCCAACGCCACCGCTGCACGGCTGTGCGGGATACGCACCTCGTCCCTGGTCACTCTCTCCTTCTTCATCGCGGCGGCGATGGGAGCGCTGGCGGGATGCGCCGTCTCCCCCCTCACCCAGACCCAGTACGACATGGGTACCTCGCTCGCGGTGAAGGGTTTCACGTGCGCCGTCCTCGGCGGCCTGGGCAACGTGACCGCGGCGGTTGCCGCGGGCCTCCTGGTCGGCGTGCTCGAGGCGGCGAGCATCAGCGTCCTCCCGCTGGCGTACAAGGACGTGGTGGCCCTCGCCATCATGCTCGCCATCCTGTTCTTCCGCCCCGAGGGACTCTTCGGCAGCCGCGCGGCATCGGAATGAAGCGCTACGCCCCGGTCCTGCTGCTCGCCGCAGTCGTCGTTGCCGTACAGCTCCTCCTGGGCGCGGTGAAATCAGAGTTCCTTCTCACCCAGCTCACAATGTCGGCGTACTACACGCTTGTCGCACTCGGGCTGTGCCTCCTCATGGGATACGCGGGACAAGTATCCCTCGGGCACGCCGGTTTCTTCGCCATCGGGGGATACACGACCGCGGTTCTTTCCACGGCAGCGGCTGCCGCCTTCAGTTTCGCTCCCTGGCTCTCCCTGCCGGCGGCGGTTGCCGCAACCGCCGTCGTGGCGTTCGTTATCGGGGTGCCGGTGCTGCGGCTGCGTGGACACTACCTGGCCATGGCGACTCTGGCCTTCGGGTTCATCGTCTCGCGGGTGATCCTCGGCACGGCGCTGTTCGGCCAGGCAGACGGCATCTCCGACGTCCCGGGGATCCGCCTTTTTGCGGGGCTCGTGCTCACAGGAAAGCGCAACCTGCGCGTGCAGAACTACTACATCGCGTGGACCCTCGTCACCGTGGGGCTCCTCTTCGCGGTCAACCTCATCGGCTCCCGCGTAGGGCGCGCTCTGCGCGCGATCCACGGCAATGAGGAAGCCGCCGCGGCGATGGGAATCGACGTCGGCAGGTACAAGCTCGCCGTGTTCGTCCTCAGCGCCGTGTACGCCGGGGTGGGAGGGGCCTGCCTCGTGCATTTCAACGCCGGTATCGGACCCGGGGAGGCGGGCGTGATGAAGTCCGTCCGCTACGTCGCCCTCGTGGCCGCCGGCGGCATGGGCAGCCCCGGGGGAACGGTCGCCGTGTCCGCGGTGCTGACCTTCCTCTCGCTCCGCGGGGCATTCGGCCTGTACGACGACGCGGTTTTCGGCGCGCTCCTGGTCGGGATCATGCTCTTCGCACCCGACGGGCTTTTCGGCCTCGTGCCGGCCCTCAGAGGCCGCAGATGAGCGGCGCGCTCCTGGAGGTCCAGGGCCTGCACCACTGGTTCGGCGGGCTTCACGTGATCAACGACGTGAGCTTCGCCTGCCGGCCGGGGATCGTGAAGGGCATCATTGGCCCGAACGGCGCGGGCAAGACCACGCTCTTCAATATCGTGGCCGGCGCCTTCGCGCCGTTCTCGGGCTGGATCACATTCGACGGGCGTGGCCTGACCGGTCTTCCCCCGCACCAGGTGGCAGCCTGCGGCATCAGCCGTACCTTCCAGGCCACGCGCCTGTTCCCCCGCATGACGGTGCTGGAAAACGTCATGGTGGGAATGCACGCGCGCGCCCGTCACGGATTCCTCGCCGGCCTTGCAGGCCCGCTCTTCACGCGGCGTGAGGAGGCGCGCGTGCGGGAGGCGTGCAGGAACGTGCTGGACCTCCTGGGAATCGGGGACCTCGCCGGCCGCGGCGCGGGGGACCTGCCGTTCGGCCGGCAGCGCGTGGTCGAGCTGGCGCGCGCGCTTGCTGCCCAGCCGAAGCTGCTCCTCCTGGATGAGCCGGCGTGCGGTCTGAATCCCCGGGAGACCGAGGAGATGTCGGCGCTCATCTCCTCGATCCGGGCGCGGGGAGCCACGGTGCTCGTCGTGGAGCACGACATGTCCCTGGTGATGGGGATCTGCGACGAGGTGCTCGTCCTGAGCTCCGGCCGCATGATCGCCGAAGGCACGCCGCGCGAGATCCAGGGCAACGCGGAGGTCGTCTCGGTGTACCTGGGAGCCGACGATGCTTAGGCTGGCGAGCGTCCACGCGAGCTATGGGAACGTGGAGGTCCTCCACGGGGTGTCCCTGCACGTCGATCGAGGCGAGATCGTCACCATCGTGGGCGCCAACGGCGCCGGGAAGAGCACGCTGCTGAACGCGATCGCCGGAGTGGTGCGGCCGTCCGAGGGCGCGGTGACCTTCGAGTCACGGGACATCTCAAGGCTGGCGGCCGAAACCGTGGCATCCAAGGGATGCGTGCTGGTGCCCGAGGGCAGGCAGATCTTCCCCGACCTCTCCGTGCACGAGAACCTGCTCCTCGGCGGGTACCTCAGGTTGCGCCGCCTTGGCGGGGGTGCGGCCGCGGGGGAAATCGAGCAGATCTGCCGACTCTTCCCCATCCTCGCAAAAAGGCGCGGCCAGCACGCCGGCACCCTGTCCGGCGGCGAACAGCAGATGCTCGCCCTGGGCCGGGCGCTGATGGCCCGGCCGCGCCTCCTGATGCTGGACGAGCCGTCCATCGGCCTCGCGCCGCTCGTGGTGCGGGAGATCTTCGACGTCATCGCAAAGCTTCGTGAAGGGGGGACCACGATCCTGCTGGTGGAGCAGAACGTACGGGCCGCGCTCTCCATCGCCGACCGGGGATACGTGATGGAGACCGGCCGCGTCATGCTGGAGGGCACGGCCGAGGACCTGCACGACAACCACGACGTGCGCCGCGCGTACCTGGGCAAGGAATACCGGCGGATCAATGACTGAACGAAAGGATACGGCCGTGATCTGGAATCAGAAGTACGAGAGCATGGGAAGGGAGTCACTCGCCCAGGTCCAGCTCGAGCGTCTCCAGGCGACGCTGAACCGAGCCCTGCGGAACGTCACCTTCTACCGCGAGAGTTTTGACCGGGC
Organism: Spirochaetia bacterium; assembly: GCA_049511935.1. GTDB lineage: Bacteria > Spirochaetota > Spirochaetia > SZUA-6 > Fen-1364 > Fen-1364. The sequence goes on from JBEKXR010000085.1 coordinate 10,536, forward strand.
GGGCGTGAAGGGCGACGAGGTCCGCGGCCTCGAGGACCTGGCGCGGCTTCCTTTCACCACGAAGGAGGACCTCCGCACGAGCTACCCGTACGGAATGTTCGCCGTCCCGCTGCGGGACATCGTGCGCATCCACTCGACCTCGGGAACGACCGGCACTCCGGTGGTCGTGGGGTACACGCGCAATGACCTGCGGACCTGGTCCGAGTGCGTGGCGCGGCTCCTGGCGGCCGGCGGGATGAACGAGCACGATGTCGTGCAGGTCGCCTTCACCTACGGCCTGTTCAGCGGCGGCTTCGGCCTGCACGCCGGAGCGGAACGCC
>JBEKXR010000086.1:0-10790 GCA_049511935.1 Spirochaetia bacterium
TGCGCGCATGTGCTTGCCAGGATCACGAATCCTCGTGCAGTGAAATGCGTCTTCACGTTCTCCACGGCTTCCGCCGTGAACCCAACCGGGGTGCGGCACATGCACTCTACGTAGCGAAGGGCGGCTTTCTCCGTCACGGTCAGGGTGGGAACTTCATCCATGGCGATCCTTCTCTGCAGGGCCCGTATTTCCTGCTCGGTGATCCCCTTCCGCTGGAACTCCTGCGAGTTCAGGTCGATGCAGAACGGGCAAGAGACGAGGAACGACGTGGAGATCCTCACCAGGCCGAGGAGGCGCCGGGACACCTCGGGCTCATCGTGGGCAATGAGACCCTCCATGATGCCCGAGCCGAGGAAGGACTTCGGGTACCAGGTGAGGATGCGGTTGGCAAGGAGCGCGCGGCCCATGCGCCCTTCGACCATCCACAGGAGCGCCCTCAGGAGGAAGGGCATCCGCGGGGGAGGATCAATGTAGCTCATGCGCACGCGGGGTGAGCAGATACAGGTGCATGTGGGAAAGGGTGAAGGACTCCTGGCCGGCAAACCCCGCTGCCTCTATCAGCGAAACGATCTCGGCCGGTTGCAGTCGATGGCCGAGAGGGGGGCCCTGTTTTTCCTCGATATAGGGCCACTCAAGGATCGCAACCCTCAGCCGGGCCACACGTCGCGCCTCCGTGAGCGCGGCGTGGCGGTCATCCGTCTCGTGCAGAACGTGCCCCAGAAAGACCAGGTCAAAGGACCGATCATCGAAGGGGAGCTTCTCTGCAACGCCCTCCTGAAACTGCGCGCCCGGCACATGACCACGCGCGTGAGAGAGCAGCCCTGGATTGGGATCGACCCCCGTGACCTCGACCCCGCGTTCGGCAAAGGCTTCAGCGAAAATGCCGGTGCCCGTGCCCACGTCAAGGACCCGGGCGGCCGTGATGCCCTCCAGACACATGCCCACCACCCGCGGAACCTCCAGCAGCGCGAGCCGCGCGGGTGCGCGCAGCCTCTCGGCGGGAGAGGCGTAGCGCCGGTCGTGATCGCGGTCGTGTGCGTCGGTCATCTGCCGCTCACTCGGGCATGTCGTCGAGGCCGCCCGCGTTGAGCACGTCCGTGAAGCCGTTCTGTTTCAGAAAGCGCATGCCCTGCCCGCTGCGCGCCCCCGAGGCGCAGTACAGCACGATCGGCGTGCTCCGTGGTTCCAGCTCCTTCATCTTCAGGGGGAGAAGGGCGAGAGGGATATTGATCGCGCCCGGATAGGCGCCGTCCTTGAACTCAGCAGGCGTGCGCACGTCCACGATCTTTGCGCCCGCCGCAATCTTTTCCTTGATGCTGTTTCCTGCCACCTGACGATCCCTTCCGCCGCCGCGTTGCCGCCTGTCACTCTTCGATTTCGAATCCGCCCAGGGCCGTCATCGCGACGAAGCCGCCGGTGATGTTGCGCACATTCTTCCAGCCGTTTTCCTTCAGGATCCGCAGCGCGAGGTGCGAGCGGAAACCCGAGCGGCAGTGCACCAGGATCGGGGCCTCGCGGGGCACCTCCTCCAGACGGAACCGAAGCTCGTCGACCGGGATGTTCAGCGCCCCGCGCACATGCGAGGTCTCGTACTCGTTGAGATTGCGCACGTCCAGCAGCACGGGCCGGGCCCCATCCGTGCCAGTCGCGGGTCCTGCAAGCAGCTTCCGCGTCTCCTCCGCGCCGATCAGCCGCGCGTACCCGCTGATGTCGTTCAGTCCCGCGAAGGCGGCGACGTTCAGAGGATCGTTGGCCGAAGAGAAAGGCGGCGAGTAGGCGAAATCGATCTCGGACAGATCGTCCAGGGTCAACCTCCCGTGCAGGGCGGTGGCGAGAGCGTCGATGCGTTTCTCCACCCCTTCCTCGCCGAAAGCCTGTCCGCCCAGGAGCCGGCCCGACGAACGGTCATAGACGAGCTTCAGGACGAGCTCCCTGCCCCCGGGGTAATACGAGGCGTGATGGTCCTTCACGACGATGGCCGCCGCCGCGTCGAAGCCGGCGGCGCGGGCGGCGGTTTCGGTGAGGCCCGTGCTAGCTGCAACGGCGTTGAAAATCTTGACGACGCTCGATCCGAGCGCACCTGAGTATTTCATGGACATGCCCAGCGCATTGGAGGCCGCGATTCTTCCCTGCCGGTTGGCCGGACCTGCCAAGGGGACACGGACCGTGCGCCCCGACACCTTGTGCACGATCTCGTTCATGTCTCCTGCCGCCCAGATGGAAGGGTCGGACGTGCGCAGGTGCTCATCGACCACCAGGCCCCCTGCAGAGCCCAGGGCAAGGCCGGCGCTCCTGGCCAGAATAAGCTCTGCCCTCACTCCGGCGGCCACCAGGACGATCGCCCCCGCCACCCGGGTCCCGTCGCTGAGCTGGACAGTCGCGCAGCCGGCGTCGATCCCTTCGAGGCCGACGCCCGTGCGCACGCTCACGCCGTGGGCCTCCAGGCGGCGGGCGATCATTGCTCCGAACTCCGGGTCCATGGTCGACATCACCCGTGGAAGGAGCTCGACGAGAGTCGTGGAGATGCCGCGCCGCACGAAGGCCTCCGCCATCTCCATGCCGATGAATCCTCCACCGGCGATGACGGCAGAGGCCGGTGCATCCGCCTCGATGAACTCCAGAATCCTGTCCATGTCGGGCATGGTCCAGAGACGGAACACGTTCGGGGAATCGATGCCGGGCACCGGGGGCAGCACCGGCGTGCCGCCTTGCGCGAGGATCAGGGCATCGTAGCCGAGCCACGACTCTCCATCGGGACCCTTCACGCGCACCCGCTTCCCTGCCCGGTCGATCTCCCGCGCCGTGGTCTCCACGAGGACCTTCACGCCGTATCGGCTGTCGAAGCTCTCAGGAGTCTGCAAGAGGAGCTTCGAGCGCTTCATGATGTCCCCGGAGATGAAGTAGGGCAGCCCGCAGTTCGCACAGGAGACATACGGGCCGTGCTCGACGAGGGTGATTTCGGCAGACTCACTGATCCGGCGGGCGCGGGCGGCGGCAGTTGCACCGCCCCTGCGATCGCGGGGAAGCCGCCTCCGTTGAGGATGCAGGTCGCCGAGAGAACGCAGCTCTCCCCCCGTTCGATGCGATAGAGAGTGATCTCCCTGCCGGACTCGCTCGCCTTGTAGATGCGCAGCGTTCCTTCCACCACGAAGGGCAGAAAGGCGCACTCTGCACCGTCGCTTGCCAGGACCTGCTTGTGGGCGAGCTTCTTGCCGATGGCTTTGGAGAGGATTGCGTCCCGGGACCGTGGAAAAAGGGTGGAGAAGAACGGGAAGGCCTCGACGAGACGCTCGTGCACGCCTGTCCGTCCTACACGTGCGAACACATGCACTCCAGCGTGGCGGAGCGCGCGAGGCGGTTCGCAAGCGGCACCGTTCCGATTGACATGATGGAGGAATTATGCGCGGTTTTTCCGGGTTTGCAATCACTTGACGCACCGCACTGGCCGTGCAAGAATGAGCCGTTCAGCCGGTAGATCAGCGCGAGAGAGAATCTCGGCCTTCCGCGGGAGGGCGAGATCGCCGAAGGTGCAAACAGCGGACCGGCACGCGGGCCGCTGAAACTCTCAGGCAGAAGGATCGTGCTGGGACGGCACTCTGGAAAGTCGTCGGGCTCACGTGGACGCCGCGAGGAGACCCGGCCGCCGAAGGGGCAACCCCGGCAGGCGCTCGCGCGCCTCCCGGGAGCAATCTCTCAGGCCCATGACAGAGGAGAACGGGTACGGGCCCGTTCTCTCTTTTTTTGGAGGCGGCATTGGAAACCAAGCTCCATGGGTGGCACCGGGCGAACGGCGCCCGCATGGTCGATTTCGGCGGCTGGGACATGCCCGTGCAGTACGGGACGGGTCCCCGCGAAGAGCACCTGCGCGTGCGAGAGGCCGCGGGGCTGTTCGACATCGACCACATGGGCAGGCTCCTGATCTCCGGGCCGCAGGCCGAGGAGTTCCTTCAGCGCGTGCAGACCTGGGACGTCTCCCGCCTCAAGCCCGGCCGCGCGCACTACTGCATGATCCTGAACGACGCGGGCGGCATCATCGATGACATCTTCGTCTACCACAGAACCGACTCCTGGCTCGTGGTCGTCAATGCCTCCAACGCGTCCAAGGACACCCTCTGGCTGAAGTCCCAGGCAGCCGGTCTCGACGTCTCGATCAGGGACCTGCGCGAAGAAACCTGCATGGCGGCGCTCCAGGGCCCGGCGGCCCGCCAGGTTCTGCAGGCGCTGGGCCCGGACGAGGACCTGGAAAGCATCGGCTACCACCACGTGGTCGAGCGGACATTCGGGGGTGCGCGGGTGACCCTCTGCACGACCGGCTACACCGGGGAGCCCGGCTACGAGATCCTCATGCTGGCAAAGGGATGCGAAAAGCTGTGGAGCGCCATCCTGGAAGCAGGCGCACCGCGGCGCCTGATCCCCTGCGGCCTGGCGGCGAGGGACTCGGACTGGGCGGAGGCGTGCCTCCCGTTGTAGGGCAACTAGTTCGACGAGACCACGGACCCTCTGAGCGCCGGACTGGTCCGCGCCGCGGTGCGCCTGGAGGGGCACGATTTCATCGGTCGCCGCGCGCTCGCCGCCCTCGCTTTGTCCCCCCTGCCGAGGGTCCTCGTGGGCTTCGAGATGAAGGAGCCCGGCGTGCCGCGGCACGGTTACGACATCACGTCGCACGGGAAGTTCATCGGCCGGGTCACGACCGGCCTCTTCAGTCCCAGCACCGGCAGATACGTGGGCATGGGCTATGTTGAGACTGCCCTTGCCGGTGTCGGCACCGAGGTGAGCATCGTCATCAGGGACGCGCACAAGGCCGCGCGGATCGTCGAGCGGCCCTTCTACACATCGCCGCATTGGAGGTGAAGCATGGAGCACAAGGTTGACCAGAAGGCTCGCTACGCGAAGACCCACGAGTGGGTGCGGATCGAAGGCGGAGAGGCGGTGATCGGGATCAGCGATTACGCGCAGGACAAGCTGTCCGACATCGTGTTCGTCGAGCTTCCCGACGTCGGCAAGGAGCTGAAGGCGGGCGCCGCGTGCATGGTCATCGAATCCGTGAAGGCCGCGGAGGAAGTCTTCTCTCCTGTTTCGGGGAGCGTGGTCGGGCGCAACGAGGCGCTGGAGAAGAGCCCCGAGCTGGTGAACTCCGATCCCTTCGGCCAGGGGTGGCTGGTGCGCGTGAAGCTCGCCGCTCCCGCCGAGGCTGCCTCCCTCATGGATGCGGCGGCCTACTCGTCATATCTCGCCACCCTATGAGCTTCATACCGAACACGGACGCTGATCGGAGCGCGATGCTGGAGGCAGTCGGCGTGCGCTCCGTCGAGGAGCTCTTTCACGACGTTCCCGTGGATCACCGCTTTCCGCGCATCGACCTTCCCGCTCCTCTTTCCGAGCTGGAAGTGCTCCGCGAGCTGGACGCGCTGGCACGCAGGAACGCGGACTGCGGCGCCGCGCCGTGCTTCCTCGGGGCAGGCGCCTACCGGCACTTTATCCCCAGCGTCGTGGATTCCGTGATCTCCCGCTCTGAGTTCGCCACCGCCTACACGCCCTACCAGCCCGAGATCAGCCAGGGGACCCTGCAGGCGATCTTCGAGTACCAGAGCATGATCGCGCGGCTCACCGGCATGGAAGTCTCCAACGCCTCGCACTACGACGGGGCAACCGCCACGGCCGAAGCGGTGATCATGGCGCTGAACGTGGCGCAGGGTCAGCGGAGACGGATCGTCGTCTCGGCCGGCGTCCACCCCCAGTATCGGGCGGTTATACGCACCTATACGCAGGGGATGAGGCTGGAGATCACCGGCGACGATGCGGACAGCAGCGTGGAAGAGCTCGCCGGCATGTGCGATTCCGCCACGGCGTGCGTGGTCGTGCAGAATCCCGATTTCTTCGGGAGGATCATCCCGCCGAGTTCCCTCTCGGCGCTGGCGAAAAGTGTCCACGCCTGCGGGGCCCTGCTGGTGGCCGCGGTGAACCCTGTTTCACTCGGCGTGCTCGTTCCTCCCGGCGACTCGGGCGTGGATGTGGCCGTGGGTGAAGGCCAGGCCCTGGGAAACACGCTCTCCTTCGGCGGCCCGTACCTGGGGTTCTTCGCGTTCCGCCGCGAGCACGTGCGCAAGTCCAGCGGGAGGATCGCGGGGGAGACTGTCGATCGGACCGGCCGGCGGGGATTCGTGTTCACCCTCAGCACGCGCGAACAGCACATCAGGAGGGAGAAGGCGACATCGAACATCTGCACCAACCAGTCGCTGAACGCCCTCGCTGCGGCGGTGTACCTGGCCTCGCTTGGGCCGCGCGGCCTGCGGAAGGTGGCGGAGCTGTGCTGGCACAAGGCGCATTATGCTGCGCAGTGCATCGCTCGGCTGCCCGGCTACAAGGTGCACGCAGCGCAGTTCTTCCACGAGTTTATCGTCCGCTGCCCCATTTCTGCCGATGAGACCAATCGCCGTCTTTTCCAGCGTCACGGCATCATCGGCGGCTATGATCTTTCACGGGAGTTTCCGGCCCGCGGGAACGAACTGCTCCTCTGCGTCACGGAGATGAACAGCCGTGAAGAGATCGACCTCCTGGTCACGGCGCTTTCGGAGGTGGGCCATGCCTGAGCCGCTCCTGTTCGAGAAGTCCCGTCCCGGGCGTGAAGGCGTGAGCGTTCCCGGCTGCGACGTGCCGCAGACGGCGATCCCGGCTGCCCTGCGTCGCCCGAGCCTGCCGCTGCCCGAGGTCTCGGAAGTGGACGTCGTGCGCCACTACCTCCGGCTCTCCCACCTGAACTACTGTATCGACGAAGGCCTGTACCCACTGGGATCCTGCACGATGAAGTACAACCCGAAGGTGAACGAGGCAGCCGCGCGCCTGCCCGGCTTTGCCCGGCTGCATCCCCTCCAGGACCCGTCCACCGCGCAGGGCGCCATGGCGCTCCTGTTCGGCCTCCAGCGGATGATCGCGGAGATCGGCGGGTTTCACAGCGTGTGCCTCCAGCCTTCAGCGGGGGCGCACGGCGAGCTCACGGGGATCCTTCTCATGCGTGCCTGGCACGGCGCACGCGGAGAGACGCGCAGGAATCGGATCCTCGTGCCGGACTCCGCCCACGGCACGAATCCCGCATCGACGAGCATGGCGGGCCTCGAGGTCGTGGAAATCCCATCGGATACGCGCGGCAACGTGGACCTGCTCCAGCTCAGGGCGCAGCTGGACGATCGCGTGGCAGGCCTCATGCTCACCAACCCGAACACGCTCGGGCTTTTCGAAGAGAACCTCCTAGAAATCACGCGCCTCGTGCATGAGGCGGGAGGCCTGGTGTACGGAGACGGGGCGAATTTCAACGCCATGCTCGGCATCGCCAAGCCCGGCCTCATGGGCATCGACGTCATGCACTTCAACCTTCACAAGACCTTCTCCACGCCTCACGGCGGCGGGGGCCCCGGGTCCGGTGCGGTCGGCGTGGGAGAAGCGCTGGCCGAGTTTCTGCCGGGGCCTCTGGCCGTCCAGGCGAAGGGCATGGCGGGTGGGGAGCCGCGCTATGAGTGGCGCACGCCCTCGCGCAGCATCGGGCGTGTGAAAAGCTTCCACGGCAACTTCGGAGTGCTCGTGCGGGCATATACATACATTCGCATGCTCGGGGCGGAGGGCCTGCGCGCCGTGGCGGAGAACGCGGTGCTCAACGCGAACTATCTGCAGTCCCGGCTGAAGGACATCTATCCCGTGCCCCACGGCGACCGCACGTGCATGCACGAGTTCGTCGCGCAGGGAAAGATCGCGGGCGCACCCGACATCAGGGCGCTGGACATCTCCAAGCGCCTCATCGACCACGGGTTCCATCCACCGACGAACTATTTCCCGCTCATCGTGCCCGAGGCGTTGATGATCGAGCCCACGGAGACGGAGAGCAGGGAAACGCTGGACAGCTTCATCGAGGCGATGAGGACAATTGCGCGTGAGGCGGTGAGCGACCCCGATCTTCTCCACGATGCCCCGCACTCCTCGCCCGTGCGCAGGCTCGACGAGGTGAAGGCGGCAAAAGAGCTGAAAGTGACCGCGGGTTGAGGGTCAACCCATACGCGGACTGCAGTGGAACCTGGGTCCGCGGCAATCTCCACGGTCACTGCAGCGAGTCGAGCGGCTGCGCCTCGGTTCCACTCCTGGCCGGCATCGAGAAACATCGGAAGGCGGGCGCCCGGTTTCTGGCCCTCACCGACCACGACAGGGTGACCGACCTTTCGGCGGCGCGGCTCCGTTGGCCCGACATGACCTTCCTCGAAGGCTTCGAGTGGTCGAGGAGCGAGAATATCCTGTTTGTGGGGGAGAAGGTCCCTCCCCTGTACAGGCTTTCCCTTCCCGAGGCGTTACGGCAGGCATCAGGACTCATCACCGTCATCTGCCATCCCCGTCCGAACCACGGACGGGACTACTGGACGATCCCGATGATCCTGGCCCTCGATCCGCCGCCCGCGGCGATCGAGGTGTACAACTCACACTACAGCAGGCCTCTTCGAACCGAGCCCGGGCCCAACCCGCTCTACACGGATACCTGGGATGCCCTGCTCACTCGCGGGCTGCGTGTCTGGGGCTTCGCGAACGACGACTCTCACGATCCTTCAGACTTCGGCCGCACGGCAACGATTGCGAACGTGAAGGACCTCTCCGCCGCCTCACTCATGGAGGCCCTGAAAGAGGGTCGATTCTACGGCTCCACGGGGCTCATGCTCGACGAGGTGTCCATTTCAGGTGACGTGATCAGTGTGCGCTTGGACTCCGATGCAGGTGGGAGGTTCGTCGGGCCCGGTGGCAAGGTCTCGAAGGCATCAGAGGGTCGGGACTTCTTCCTGCGCGCCTCAGGCGAAGACTACATCAGGTTTGAGGCGGAAGGCGCAGCCGGGCGGATCTTTCTCCAGCCCTTTTTCCGCAAGGGGTGACGTGGATTTCCGAACAAGCGCGTCCCGCACTGGAGGATGTACTCAAAAACTGAGTACAAGTTCCATTGGTGAGACTTGTCCCTCCAGAAGAACCCTTTTCTTCACGAGATCGTCCTTGCCTTCAACGGCGATATCTCGGCGAGCACGTTGTAGTCGCGGCCGCGGTGAATCACGGCAATATTGTGGTGCAAGGCGCACGCCGCAGGGAGGACGGCGGGCGGAACGGTAGAGATTCCGCCATGGGCGATTCGACGATCGGCAACGCAAGCATTGCATCCCGCGCGGTCCGGAACGCAGACCGGTTCCCGCCAGCTCGAGAATGCGCCGTGCCCGTGCCCGACGGACAAAGTCCTAGAGCGCGAGGTTGACGGTCTCAGAGTACGTTTTTCCTCCTGCAAGCCGGGTGGCTTCTTTCAGGAGCTGCTCATCAAGCACAAGAACGGTGCACGGGGATAATGAGGGTGCCATTCTTTCGGATATGAAAAGCGCGGGCTTTCGGCCCGCGCAGTGTCAAGAGTATCTTAGAGCGTAGGTTCCGTTTTGAGTCTGACAATCACTGAGAGTCACTATTCTCCAGTCGTTGCTGTTGTAGGTTGCCATGGTGAGCTTCAAATAGTAAGGAAAGCTGTAACCTGGCCCAGAAGATCCAGAATTGACTGCCACTATCACTCCCGCAGACGGATTGCTTTGATCGACGATCGAAAGTGAATAGCTGGGGCCTGGAGGGGGATAAGCAAGGTTGAACCCTGACCCGACTGGGTCCTTCAGCGGACCGTACGCCGCAGTCATCGTAGGGTGGAAATCGTTGTAGACGTTGGTCCTGCTGCTCGTGTTGAGATCTGACTGGAAGTCGCCGATTCGATCCGAAATGCTCACAGAGTTCAGGTTACAGCTGGCAAGGCTCCACAATATCAATCCTGCCCCGACAAAAATCGCGAATAGGTGTCTGGCCTTCATCAATTTCCTCCGTGATGAGAGATTCAAATGTCCGCCTGCACAAGGAAAGGCACGATCGACTGCTCGAAGCTCGAAAGAAGACTGTCATATTGCGCAAGGAAATCAGTGTACGTCGGATCTTCCACGTTTGCGATGTAACGCTCTTTCATGAACAGATACAATCTGCCTCCTACAAACCGGCGGAGGGAAAGGGCGGCAAGCGCGGAGAACCGCATGTTTAATCCGAGATTGATCGTCTGGGTCAAAAGAGGGGAGACGATCTCGCTCGCGTATTTGTCTCCTTCTGCCTTTCCCTTCTCGTTCCGTATTGCTGCGAGTTTTTGCTGTTCTGCTAAAAGCTTCTCCCTGTAGTCTTTCAGCATAGAGGAGTAGTCGTTCGCATCCTTGATGTAGCCCGTGAGCGCCGTTTGAACGCTCTGGAGCGCGGCAATCGGATCGGCCAGCATCGCGGAAAGCTTATCTCCGTTCCACTTGCTGTAGTCGATCTGGTCGCTGTGCACGACGAACTTGTCTCCCGGGGGCTGCCCGAGGGGAACTTCTACTCCTTCGGCGGAAGCCAGCTCCACGGACTTTCCTTCGGCCTGTACGGTGACCTGGCCGGAATCAACGGCAATCAGGGTGGACCCGTCCGCTCCGGCGAAAACGCTGAACTCTGTGCCTCGGACGCCTGCAACTGCGCCGTTCGTGCGCACCATGGGTTCCTGGCCCGTCAGCTTATCGTACCTGAACCTTATGGAGCCAAGCGCAACCGACATGACGGAAGATGTCTGGCCGGCCTGCGATCTCTCCATGAGGGTGAAGACGGTCCCGTGACTCACCTTGATCGTCACGCCCTTCTGGTCGAGCTCTGCCTGGCCATCCTGGCCGGTTTTCACGGAATCGCCAGTGTTCAAAACATCGCCAATAGAAGTGTCCTGCTGTTTGCCGGAGCTG
>JBEKXR010000087.1:0-10770 GCA_049511935.1 Spirochaetia bacterium
ACGCGTGATCATCATGACCGTCGCGGCCACCGCGACGATGCCGCTGAGCGCGAAGACGGCGTTCACGGCAGGAGGCTCCGCACGTCCACGGGCGGGCGCTCGTTTTCCGCCTCGCCCTTGCCCTTGCCGCTGATCTCCATGCCTGAGACCCGGTAGAAGTTGTACCCGGGGTACTTGCCGGTTCCCGAGATCAGCAGATCCTCCTTTTCATAGACCAGGTTTGTGCGGTCGTATTCCGCCATTTCGTAGTCGGGGGTGAGCTGGATGGCGAATGTGGGGCATGCCTCCTCGCACAGCCCGCAGTAGATGCAGCGGGAGAAATTGATGCGGAAGAAGTCGGGCTTGCGCCGGCCCTTCTCGTCGATGCCGGCCTGCAGGGCGATACAGGCCACCGGGCAGACCGAGGAGCAGAGGTGGCAGGCCACGCAGCGCTCCTCGCCGTCGGGATCCCGCGTGAGCACGATCCGCCCGCGCCAGCGCGGCGGCAATCGGCGCTTCTTCTCGGGATAGAGAACCGTCACCTTCCTGTTGAAGGAGTGGCGGAAAGTGACCCAGAGCGTCCTGAGGATGCTCAGCATACCATAGACTCCTTATCTGCCGACGGCGAGCACGATGCCGCCGGTGACCGCAATATTGGCAAGCGCGAGCGGAAGCATGAGCTTCCACCCGAATGAGAGGAGCTGGTCGTAGCGCGGCCGGGGAAGCGCGGCCCGCACGAGGATGAACAGCCCGATGAAGGCGAGGGTCTTCAAGAGGAACCAGACAAGGGGCGGAAGCACGGGGCCCTGCCATCCACCGAAGAAAAGGGTGACGACCATCATGGAGATCAGCGTGATGCCGATGTACTCCCCCACGTAGAACATGGCGAACTTGAATCCCGAGTATTCCGTGTGGTAGCCCGCCACCAGCTCGCTCTCCGCCTCCGGGAGGTCGAAGGGGATGCGCCGGGTCTCTGCGAGCCCCGCGATGAAGAACACGACGAAGCCGACGAACTGCGGGACGACGAACCACATTCCCCGCTGAGCCTCGACGATGTCCCTCATGCTGAACGAGCCGGCCAGCAGCACCACCCCCATGAGGGACAGGCCCATGAAGACCTCGTAGCTCACCATCTGTCCCACGGCGCGAATGCTGCCCAGCAGGGAGTACTTGCTGTTGGAAGCCCAGCCGGCCAGCGCGACGCTGTACACGGCGAACGAGGACATCGCCAGGAAAAAGAGCAGGCCGATGTCGAGGTCCGAGACGAGGATCGCCGGAGCAATGGGGATCACGGAGAACGACGCCAGGGTTGTGATCATGATGATACCGGGAGCGATCACGAAAATTGCCTTGTCGGCGAACGGGGCGATCCAGTTCTCCTTGGTGAAGATCTTCAGCATGTCGGCCACGACCTGCATGACGCCGAACGGCCCGGCCCGGTTGGGGCCGTACCGCTCCTGGAAGACGCCGAGGAGGCGCCGCTCGAACCAGATGATTCCCGCCGCGAAGAGGAGGACGCCGACGAGAACCCCGACGATGACGACAATTGCAACGGCCACGCCGCTCATCGCCCTGCCTCCGTGGCGGGCGCCGCTGTGACACTCGCCCAGCCGGGCAGGGGGAAGACGGGCATGCCGGGAACGCCGAGCTGAACCGACGCGGTTCCTTCCGGCATCTCCCGGATGAGCACCGCCAGCTCCACGTGCTCCGCGCCGTCCACCATGACGCGCGCCCTGTCTCCCTCCCGCAGTCCCCGCTTCTCGCACTCTGCCCGCGAGAGCGCGACGGATGCGGGGGCGGTCCGGGACGCGATCCCCGGTGCAAGTGAGGAAAGCTCTTCGGATCCGAACACGCTGTACCGGGGCACGAGGAGGAGCCTGCCGTCCCGTGCCGGCGTGCCCGCCCCGGCAGGAGCGAAGTACGTGCCACCCTCCCGCGCCGGCGGTTCGAACAGCCTGACCCCGGGATCGCCCCCGCCGAGCTGGCCGCTCACCTCTGCCTGGAACTTGCTGAGCGACTGATCGGAGTTCCAGCCCGGCGACCAGAAGCGTGCGTTCAGGCTCCCGGGCGCCCCGATGGATGCCCCTTCCATTGTATAGGCAAGGGGAGAATCGGGGTCCTTCGCGGGGGGCGGCTCGTGGAGGCTCACGTTGGCGGTCACCGCGGTGCGGCCGCTCTCACGGATCGATTTACGCGGGATCCTGCTGCCGCGCAGACGGTAGTCGGCACCCGGGGCGGCGTCCCGGACGCCGCGCATCTCGGGCAGCTCTTCAGTCATCGCGTGGATGACCTCGTCCAGACCTTTCCACGCCGTGGCCTTCTTTCCCGCTCGGACGGCTATCTCGTCAAGCCAGCGCCATGCGCTCTGTGCGGGCTCAACCGGGGGAAACACGGAGAAAAAGCGCTGAGCGCGGCCCTCGCTGGACACCATGCTTCCGGATGATTCGGCGTACGTGCAGGAGGGCAGCACGATATCCGCGGCCTCGGTTGTCGCGTGGGCGGTGTGGTCGATTGCCACCACGCGGCCCGCGGAGGCAAGAAGCGACCGCGCGTTCTCCGGCGCCATCTCCCGGAATACGTCGTTCTCCGCGACAATGAGAACCTGCCCGCCGCGCGCGGAAAGAGCACGGGCCGCGGCGTCCAGCCCGCCCGCGGCGAGGAGGCCCGCCCCGAGACTGTCCGCTTCCGGGAAGACCAGGCTGATCCGCGCGTCTCGCCCTGCCTTCTTCAGGGCACGGGCGACGTTCGCCGCTGCCTTGATCACCTCCGGCGCGGCCAGCCCCGCGCCGCTCACCACCAGGGGGCGTTCCGCGGCCTTCAGCGCGGCGGCGATCCGCCGGGCCGCCTGTAGAACTCCCTCCGACAATCCCATCGGGCCCGGGGCTGAGATCTCGATCTCGTGCGCGATCGCGAACCCGAGCGCGGCGATTTCGGAGGGCGACAGCCGGTGGCACTCCCGTGCCACCTCGTCCAGCTTCGTCGCCTCAACAGAGGCGACGAAGAACGGTCCCTTCTCGTGCCGGATGGCCTCGCGGACCGCCGCGTCGTCCCAGGGGTTCAGCTTCTTCTGCTTCATGGCCGCGGCCGCCGGGGCGTTCGTCGAGGCCTGCCGAAGGTTCAGCGCAAGGATCGGCGCCGTGTTCCAGACGTCCTCTCCGAGGATGAGAGCCGCGTCGGACTTCGCGGCCTGGCGTACCGACGCGACAGGCGCGGGGCCTTCCCTCAGCACCTGCGTCATCAGGCGAAGAATCTCTAGGTGACGGTCTGACACGCCCAGGTAGAAATTCGCGGGGCCCACGAAAGCGCGCAGCGCATAGTTGGTTTCAAGCGATGCCCGGGGGGAGCCGATCCCGATCGTCGGGACACCCGACCCCGCCGCGCCCGACACCGCCGCTCCCGCGCGGGAGACGGCGTCGGCGGAGGTCGCGGGCTGCAGGGAGTCCCCGGTGCGCACGAGGGGCTGGCGGAGCCTGCGCGCGCCGTTGACGAACTCGTAGCCGTAGCGGCCCCGATCGCAGAGGAAGTAGCCGTTCACGTCGCCGTTGTACCGGGTGCGCACCCGCCGAATCGTGCCGTAACGCTCGCCGGGAATCGTGTTGCACCCCACCGCACAGTGCACGCAGATCGATGGCGCCGTCTGCAGGTCCCATTTCCTCGCATAGTGCATCTTCAGCGTCTTGTCGGTGAACACACCCGTGGGGCAGACCTCCACGAGGTTTCCGCTGAACTCGTTTTCCAGCGTCCCATCGGTCTGCCGGCCGAAATACACGTCATCGTGCGCGCCCAGCGCCTCCAGGTCCTTGCCGCCCGCGTAGTCCCTGTAGAAGCGGATGCAGCGGTAGCACTGGATGCAGCGGTTCATTTCGTGATTGATGAAAGGCCCGAGATCCTGGTTGCGGTGGGTGCGCTTCGTGAAGCGGTAGCGGCGGTACGAGTGTCCAGTCATGACGACCATGTCCTGAAGATGGCACTCGCCGCCCTCGTCGCAGATGGGGCAGTCGTGCGGATGGTTCACCATGAGCCACTCCGTCACCTGGGACCGGAACATCCGCGCCTCGGGGTCATCGACCGACAGCCGCATCCCATCGGTCACCGGCGTCATGCAGGACATGATGATCCGGCCCTTCACGTCCGCCTCGTCCTTGAACAGCTTCACGGCGCACTGCCGGCAGGCCCCCACCGAATGCAGGGCCGGGTGCCAGCAGAAGTAGGGGAGGTTCAAGCCGAGCGAGAGGCACACGTGCAGGAGGTTCTTTCCCTGCGCGTCCACCTCGTAGCGCCGGCCGTCTATCGTCAGATGAATTGCGCCCGCTCGCGCGGTCGCCGGGGTGAAGGTCTTCATTTCCAGGGGCACCTCTTCTGATGCACGTGTGCCTCGAAGTCGTCGCGGAAGAGCTTCAGCGCGCTCCCGAGGGGCTCCACCGCGCCGGGGGCCAGCGGGCAGTAGGTGCGGCCCGGCGCGAGCAGGCCGACGTGCTGCTGGAGGATCTCGAGGTCGCGCGGCTCGCCTTTTCCCTGCTCCAGGGCCTCCAGGGTGCGGGCCACCCAGGGCAGCCCTTCGCGGCACGGCGTGCAGAAACCGCATGATTCACGGGCGAAGAATCTTTCCAGTGTCAGCACCATGCCGACCGGGCAGGTGTGGTCGTCCAGCACGATCATTGTTCCGGTTCCCAGCCTGCTTCCCGCCTTTGCCACGGAGTCGAAATCCATCTTCACGTCGAGCTGCTCGGCGGAGAGAAAGTCGGTGGACGCCCCGCCGGGCAGGAGCCCGCGAAGGCGCAGCCCGTCGCGCATTCCCCCGGCCAGATCGATCAGCTCGCGGGCGGTGGTGCCCATGGGCAGCTCCCAGAGCCCGGGCCGGTTGAGCTTCCCGCTCACCCCGTAGATCTTCGTTCCCGGATCAGAGGCAGGGCTCAGCGCCTTGTACCACTCGGCTCCCTCTCTCAATATGTGGGGCACGTTGCAGAGCGTCTCAACGTTGTTCACCACGGTCGGCCGGCCCCAGAGACCGCTCACCTGGGGAAAGGGCGGCTTGTTCCGCGGGGTTGCGCGCCGTCCTTCGAGCGCATTGAGAAGCCCGCTTTCCTCTCCGCACATGTACCGGCCCGCGCTCAGGTGCATCCGCATCGTGACGCTCCATCCGGTCCCGAGAACCCGTTCCCCGACGTACCCGGCCTTCTGAGCTTCGGCGATGGCGCGCGTGAGGCTCTCCGCGCACAGGGTGTATTCCCGCCGGAGGAAGATGTAGGCGATGTCGGCCTGGACCGCCCAGGCAGCAATGAGGGCGCCCTCCAGTAGCTGGTGGGGGTTGCCCTCCATGAGCCAGCGGTCCTTCATGGTGCCCGGTTCCTTTTCGTCGGCGTTCACCACGAGGTAGCGATGACCGCTCGAGTCGATCGCCGAGCCGCTCGCAGAGCTCCCGGCCATCGGCACGAAGCTCCATTTCAAGCCAGTCGGGAAGCCCGCGCCGCCGCGGCCGCGGAGGCCCGATGCGGTCACTGCCTGCTGGACCTGGATGGGCGTCTGTGCGAGTGCCTTGCGCAGGCCCCGGTAGCCGCCTGCAGCCTCGTAGGCGGCGAGGGGGAGGGCCGTGCGATCGGAACGTATGTCAGCCGTGAGAGGTTTGAGCATCTGCTCCCATCCCATACTCTGCGAGTATCTCGTCCGCCCGTTCGGGTGTAAGGGTGTCGTACAGTTTTCCGTCGATCATCATCGCGGGCCCCGCGTCGCAGGCGCCGAGGCAGCCGGCGGGAAGGAGGGTGAACTCGCCGTCCGGGGTGGTGCCGCCGAGCCCGATCCCCAGCCTCTGCTGGAGATGCGAAAGGATCGCCTCCTCGCCGGTGATCCAGCAACTCACGCTGTCGCAGACCAGGATGACGTGTCTGCCGACGGGCTTGCGGAAAATGAGCTCGTAGAAGGTGGCGATTGCCTCCACCTCTTCCGGGCTCATGCCGAGGATCCCGGCCACTTCGCCGATCGCTTCGTCGGGGACCCAGCCGCGGCTCTCCTGCACAATGAGGAGCGCCTCGGAGACGGCTGCCCTCGGGTACTCGTGCAGCCGGGCCTCCTCCTCGATCCTCTTTTTCTCCCGCTCGCTCAGCATGTCCCCCCCGTCCCTCCCGTCATCTGTCGATATCCGCCAGGACGTAGTCGATGCTCCCCAGGATCACGACGAGGTCTGGAATCGTCAGGCCCCTGCACAAGAGGGGCACGATCTGCGTGTGGGCGAAGGAGGGGGTGCGGATGCGGGTCCGATAGCTCATCGTGCCCCCGTCGCTCACCAGGTAGTACATGTGGTTCCCCTTGGAACCTTCGGCGACCATGCATGCTTCGCCGGGCGGGATCACCGGGCCCCAGCTCACGCCGAGGAAGTGCGTGATGAGGGTCTCGATGTCGTGCATCGTCCGCTCCCTGCGGGGCGGGGTGGCGAGGGGATGGACGGCCTTGTAGTCTCCGGCAGGCATATTCTTCAGGCACTGCTCCATGATCCGCAGGCTCTGGCGGATCTCCTCCGTGTGGACGACCAGACGGTCATAGCTGTCCCCATGGACGCCGACGGGCACGTCGAACTCGAAACGGTCGTACCCTCCGTAGGGTTTCTTCTTGCGCAGGTCCCAGTCCACTCCTGTCGCCCGGAGGAAGGGCCCCGTCCCCCCCCACGCGATGGCTTCCTCCCTGCTGATGGTGCCGAGGCCGATCGTCCGCGCCTTGAAGATGCGGTTCTTCAGCACCGCGGCGTCGTAGTCCTTCAGGCGGCGGCGCATGTACGTGATGAACTCCCGCACCATGCCGTCCCAGCCGTTCGGAAGGTCCTGCGCGACGCCGCCGATTCGAAACCAGGCAGGATGCATCCGGCCGCCGGTGACGGCCTCCACGATGTCGAAGCCCCGCTCGCGGTCCGTGAACAGCCAGAACACGGGCGACATCTGGCCGGTGTCCGCGCTGTACGTCCCGTAGTAGACGAGATGGCTGATGACGCGGAAAAGCTCGGCCATCATGATGCGGATCACCTGCGCGCGCTCGGGGACCTGGATGCCGGCGAGCTTTTCCACCGCGAGGACGTAGGGGAAATTGTTCAGGAGGCCGCCGAGGTAGTCGATGCGGTCGGTGTAAGGGATGTATGTGTGCCAGGTCTGGCGCTCGCCCATCTTTTCTGCGCCCCGGTGGTGGAAACCGATCTCGGGGACGAGGTCGATGATCTCCTCGCCGTCGAGCTGGACCGTCAGCCGGAGGATGCCGTGCGTGGCAGGGTGCTGCGGACCGATGTTGACGAACATGTACTGGTGATCGCCGCTTTCCCGCTTCATGCCCCATTCTTCGGGCTTGAACTCCATCATGGCGAGCATGCGCTGGGCGTCCTCGGAGCTCATGTGGAACGGCTCCATCTCCGTCGCGCGCGCCGGATGCTCCTTCCGCAGGGGGTGGCCCTCCCACCAGGGAGGCGTGAGGATCCGCTTGAGGTGCGGGTGGCCCTCCACGGAGATGCCGAACATGTCCCAGACTTCGCGCTCGTACCAGTCCGCGTTGGGCCAGAGGTCCGCCACGGTGCGCACGGAGGGCTTTTCCCCGCGCAGGGCGACCTTCACGCGCACATCCTGATTCTTGTCCAGTGAGCAGAGGTGATACACGACGCTGAAGTCAGCAGGGGGCTGGCCTTCCCTGTGGGTGCGTGCCCGCTCGTCGATGGCCGTCAGGTCCAGGAGCATCGCGCAGGAGCCGCCCTGGGGGCTTTTCAGCCACTCGAGGGCGTCACGGAGCCTTCCCGGGGTCACCCAGGCGGTCTGCACCTCGTCGCGTGTCGCCTGCGGAATGACCGCCTCCGCACCGATCCGTTCCGTGAGCCCGCCGATTATTCCCGTCGCTGCGACCATCTCCCCTCTCTTCTGCGCGCCATCTGATGAACGCCGCGGCTGCTTGCCGCGGCCGAAAGCCGCGGCGGTCTACATCTCGTCAGGTGAACGAAGATCGGTCTGCTTCTGCCGCTCGAAGCGCATCGCGTCCCTCAGGGACGGCTTCACGGTCCGCACCACCCCCTGCGGTCCGACGACCCAGGAAAGGGGACGTTTCTCGGAGACGACCGCTTCCCCGAGAAGGACGAGGCCACGCATGAACGCTTCCGGGCTGGGCGGGCATCCCTGCACGTACACGTCGACGGGAAGGAAGGTGTCGACGCCCTGCACGACGCTGTAGATGTCGTACATGCCGCCCGAGCCGGCGCATGAGCCCATGCAGATCACCCAGCGCGGCTCCATCATCTGCTCGTGCATGTGCTGCACGAGCGGCGCCATTTTCTTGAAAACGGTGCCGGCGACCACCATCACGTCGGCCTCCCGCGGGGAGCCGCGGAGGATCTCGGAGCCGAAGCGTGCGATGTCGTACCGGCTGGTGAGAGAGGTGGCCATCTCGACGTAGCAGCAGGAGAGGCCGAAGTTGAACGGCCACAGGGAATACTTTCTCCCCCACGAGACCAGGTCGTTCCTCCGCGCCAGGTACACGTCGTTGCCCGCCGAGGGCGCGCGCGGCGTGCCCCGGTAGTCTCCCTTCACGGGCGTCTTCTCACGCACCTTTCAGACCGTGCCTTTCCCGGTGCTCCCGAAGCCGCCGCGCGCCCCAGTCGAAGGCGCCCTTCCGCCACAGGTAGGCGAGGCCGGCAGCCGTTTCCACCATGAACACCAGCGCGGCGACGTAGCCGGGCCAGCCCAGCTCCCGTGCCGCAACGGCCCAGGCGAAGAGATACACCGCCGAGATGTCGAAGATGACGAAGAACATGGCGACGAGGTAGAAATCCGCTGAGAGACGGAGGCGCGCAGACCCGGTGATCGGGACCCCCGATTCGTAGGGAATCCCCGTTCCGAGCTCGAAATGCCGCTCTCCCGAGAGGTGGGTCACGATCATCAGGAGCCCGACCAGAGCGACGACGACCACGAAGTACACTGCCAAGGATACGACTGCGCTCATCTCTGCTCCCTGCGTCTGCGGCCTCTGTACAATCTAATTCCCGGTCGAAGGGGTGTCAAGGAATCGCGGAAGAGATCACGTATTCCACGAGATCGCGGAGGGAATCACGGTGGGCGCCCGCGGGGAGTTGTGCGATCCCCTCGTGCGCCTTCTGGGCGTAGGAGAGTGCGATCGCCTCCAGGTCGACGCTCGCGTTCAGGCCGTGGTCCTTGTCCACCAGATCATCCGCCATCTGGAAGGCCAGCCCGAAGTGAAGGCCGAGATCGCCGAGGCAGCGCTGCTGGGGCTCCGGCGCATCGCAGAGCAGGGCAGCCGTCCGGCAGCACGCGGCGAACAGCACCGCCGTCTTGTCCGTGGCGATCTCGACGTACTCCTCGAGCGCCAGGGGCCGGCCGGAGGCGGCAACCTCCTGGGCGATGATCTCTCCCATGCACATCGCCTTCGTCGTGTCCAGGAAAATGTCCAGGAGGGAGAAACGCTTCGCGTGCTCAAGCCGCTTGAGGCCGGTGATCACCGAGAAGAAGTTCGTGTACAGGATGTCCCCGGCGAGCACCGCCACCCGGTTGCCGAAGCGCTTGTTGAGGCTCACCTGGTGCCGACGTGAATCAGCATTGTCGATGATGTCGTCGTGAACGAGCGAGGCGGCGTGCAGGATCTCAACCGCACCGGCCAGGGCGATGAGGGACTCGTGGTCGGGAGTGTGACCGCCCGATGACACCGCGTGCGCGGTGAGAAGCACGAGCGCGGGCCGGATCCGCTTGCCGGGCACGGCAAAGGGGTGCTGGACGATCCGGTCGAGGATGCGCGCCTTTCCGCGGGCCGCCGCGGTCTGCGCTCCCACCTCGCGCATCAGCGCCTGCAGCCCGGAGTCGACTGCCGCCATCTCCTGCGCCACCGGCGCGAAAATCGGTCCCAGCTCCATTCAATTCCCTCCCGGTGTCCTTCCGATGTGCAGATACGCCGTGCCGAAAGTCAGGCGGTGCCAGGACACCGACTGGAGCCCCGCCTGCCGCATCAGGGATGCGAGCATCGGCGGAGCGGGGAAATGCCGTATGGAGTCACCCAGGTAGAAGTACGTCGCCCCGTTGCGGGCAAAGAGCCGGGCCATGCGCGGAAGGACCCCGCCGAGGTAGAACCCGTAGAACGGGCGGAAGAGCGGACTGGGCGCAAAGGTCATCTCCAATATCATGACTTGCCCGCCGGGCGCGGTGACCCGTGCCATCTCGCGCAGGGCGCGGATCTTGTCCGGGATGTTGCGCATCCCGAAGGCCACAGCCGTCACGTCGAAGGAGCGATCCGGGAAGGGGAGCGCAAGGGCGTCGCCTTCGAGCAGCTCGATGCGCTCGGAAAGCCCGGCCTCCCGCACCTTGCGCCGGCCCACGGCGAGCATCGGCGCGGCGAAATCGACGCCCACGATCTTCACGCCCGGATGCCGCAGCGCCGCGGCGATGGCGAGATCGGCCGTTCCCGTCGCCACGTCCAGGAACCGCCGCGTGTGGGGAAAGCGCATCCTCCTGATCGCCACCTCGCGCCAGCCCACGTCCCGCCGCAGGCTCAGCAGGTGATTGAGGAAATCGTAGCGGCCGTGAACGGTGGTGAAGATGTCCCGCACCACACCTGTCTGGCCGGCGGCCGTCATCGCCGCCACCGGCGGGTACCGCCTGGCCTTCATCCGCAGGGACTATAGC
The DNA here is from genome assembly GCA_049511935.1 of Spirochaetia bacterium. Taxonomy (GTDB): domain Bacteria; phylum Spirochaetota; class Spirochaetia; order SZUA-6; family Fen-1364; genus Fen-1364. The sequence continues at coordinate 10,626 of JBEKXR010000087.1, forward strand.
ATGGCGTCCTTCACGTGGAGAAGGGCGGCTGCGCCGCAAGACAGTGGCGGCTGCGCCGCAAGACAGTGGCGGCTGCGCCGCAAGACAGTGGCGGCTGCGCCGCAAGACAGTGGCGGCTGCGCCGCAAGACAGTGGCGGCTGCGCC
>JBEKXR010000088.1:0-10605 GCA_049511935.1 Spirochaetia bacterium
GTGTGGTATCGCCCGAAGAGAAGTCCACGGTGAGACCCCGCACGTCGAGGATCGTCGTATCAGCCACGGCGCCTCTCCCTCCAGTTCGGGTCCGCCATATCCCTGAGCAGCTCCCCCAGGAAATTGAACGACAGGGCGATGACAATGAGGAAAACGCCAGGAGCGAAAACCCAGGGGAACTGCACGAGGTTGGTGATGGTCGTTGCATCCCTATTGATCATGCTGCCCCAGCTCACCGCGGGGTCCACGATCCCCAGCCCGAGATAGGAGAGCACGGTTTCGCCAAGGATGAACCCGGGGATGCCGAGGGTGACGCTGATGATGAGGATGGATGCCATTTGCGGGATGATGTGGCGGAAGAGGATGGCCCGGGCCGGCATGGACTCCAGCTCGGCGTTCGCCACGAAATCGTTGCGCTTGATGGCGTGCACCATGCCGCGGATCATGCGCGCCGTGCCCGGCCAGCCCACCGTCGAAAGGATCACGGTGATGATGGCGTACGACTGCCCCGAGTTCAGGTTGGTGCTGAGGATCGAGCGCAGAAAGAGGATGAGGTAGAGCCCGGGGACAAGGATGATGTACTCGGCAAGACGCATGATGATCCAGTCCCAGATTCCCCCCAGGTAGCCGGCCAGCCCGCCCAGGAGCAGGGCGATGAGCAGTGAGATCGTGACCCCGACGAACCCGATGGTCAGGGAGATGCGCGAGCCGTAGAGAATCCGGCTGAAAATATCCCTGCCGAGGTTGTCAGTGCCGAAGAGGAATATTGGCTCGGCGTCCGGCTGCGGATTGGCATAGCGGTCTGTGCCGAAGAAGTGATGCCTGATGGGAATGAGTCCCCAGAGTTTTGCCTCGGGCCCCACGGCGAAGAGCTTCACCGGGTTGTAATGCCCTTCCAGGCCCGCGTACTCCCGGGTGATGTCGTTCAGCAGCACCAGGGTCTGCACCTGGGGACGAAAGCCGAGGGTGCGGGAATACAGCTGCAGCCCGGGGGGCTGATACGAGTGGTTGGCAAACTGCTCGTTCGGTCCGTAGGGCGCGAGGAACTCGCAGAAAAGCATGCCAAAATACAGCACGGCGAGCACGATGAAAGAGATGAGGGCGATGGGCCTGCGGCGAAGCGCTCTGCAGAAGCCTTTCATTGGTTGGAGTACCTTATGCGCGGATCGACGAGCGCCAGGGCGACATCGGAGATCAGCATGCCCACAAGGATGAGGAAGCTGATGAACATGATATTGGTCATCACGAGGTTGATGTCCTTCTGGATCACCGCCTCGTACATCAAACGCCCGATGCCGGGGTAGGAGAAGACGATCTCCAGTATCAGCGAGCCTGAAAACAGGTCGGCGAGAAGGTTCGAGGAGCTGGTGATGAACGGGTTCATCGTGTTGCGGAAGGCATGGTTGAAATAGATCCTGCGCTCGGAGATCCCGCGCGAGCGCAGGGCCATGATGTAGGGCTGGCCGAGCTGGTCGAGCATCGTTGCGCGGATCAGGCGCAGCTCCCCGCCGATACCCCCGAGGAATGCCCCGATGAGGGGGAGGATGATGTGATAGAGGTAGGAGAAGGTGAATCCCAGCGGCCTGCCGTCGAAATTGTCAGTCGGATAGGCGGTCACGGGAAAGATGCCCGTGGCCAAGGCGAACATCTGCAGGAGGATGAGAAGGAGAATCCCCGGGAACGCATTGAGGAACAGGCTCACGAAGGCGACCACCGGGTCGATGCGCGTGCCTGCCTTCGAGGAGAAGTACAGCCCGAGGGCAAAGGAGATGATAGTAATGAACACGAGGGAGAGGAGGTTCAGGATGATGGAGTTCAGCATCCGCGTTCCCACCAGATACAGCACGGGAGCACGCGAGATGAGGGACCGTCCCAGATCGTGCTCCACGAAAACCTGGTGCAGCCAGTGAAAGTACTGGGCATAGAAGGGCCGGTCCAGCCACAGCCGATGCTTCGCCTCCTGGATCTGCGCATCCGTCAGGGTGTTCGTGTTGGACTGGAAGCCCCTGGTCTGGAGGATCAGGCTTCGGGCATAGTTGTCCACGATATCCCCGGGGGAGAGGGACATGAGGCCGAAAACCCCCAGCCCAAGAAGGAAAAGCATTATCGCCATGGTGAGGACGCGACCGGTGAGGAAGGTGACAAGGGGATGGCGCTGGCGCAGCTGCGCAAGACCGAATGACGACCTTCCCAAGACGGGACGGGATGCGGGCGAGCTCATCGGGCCTTCAGGTAGATGTAGTTCAAATCGGGCGCCGAGAGGGTGTCCACCCGAATGTTGGCCCACCTGTCGCGGTATGCGGCAAAGACCTCCGTGTTGACCATGTACATGACGGGAACCTGGTCGAGCAGGATCCGCTGGTACTGGTCCCAGATCTTCTTGGCCTTCACCGGGTCACGCTCAGAGAATCCCTGCCAGTACAGCTCATCCACCCTGGCTTCCCATTCAGTTGCAGGCTTGAGCTGGAGGGGATTCCACAAATGAAGGGGCCCGAGAGAAAGCCAAACATTGGAACCTTCCAGCGGGAAAAGGTTCGATCCAACGGAAATCATGACAGACTGCCAGTCATACCCCTTGGTCAGGCTTTCCACGAGCTTCTGGAACTGGACGGGCTTCACGTTCAGCGTGATGCCCACCTTCTTCAGCTCATCCGCGTAGATGGTTCCGATGTCGATGCTCATGTTGGTCTCGATGGGGACCATGAGGTCGTAGACGATCGGGTTTCCCTCGCCATCCTGCATGATCCCCGCTGTATTCTGCTTTATCCCGATCTGCTCCAGCAGTTGCTTCCCGCGCTCGGGATTGTAGGTGAACTGTTGCGTGATGGCGGGGTCATAGTAGGGGTTCGGTTTTGCGAAGAAGGAAAGGTCGGGCTCCGCGAGTCCGCGGTAGACCTCGCTGACAACCCTGTCGCGGTTGAAGAAGCAGCTCATGGCCTGGCGGAATGTCGTGTTGGAAAACCACTTCAGAAGCCGCGGCTTCAGGTTCCGCGGGTTCTGATTCCAGGAGATGAACGCGGCGCCCAGGTTGGGACCCGCCCGGTACACCGTATATTCCCGCGGATTCTTGCTCAGCATTTCCTGCAGGTCCTCCGGTCGAATGCTGTAGCCGTCGAGCTCGCCGGCGAGGAATTTCAGTCTCTCCGTCTCCTGGTTGGGCACGATCTTGGTTTCGAACTTTTCGATATATGGAATCCTCTGGCCGTCGTCGCTCCTCCTCCAGTAATTCGGGTTGCGCACGAGCGTAACCTGAACTCCCGGCCGGTTGGACTCGATGTAGTAAGGTCCCATGGAGGGGATGGTCCGGGGGTCGGTGTTGATTGTCCAGAGTTTCAGCACACCTTCCACCCCGTTCGCCTTCTTCTCCGGCTCGAAGATGAAGCGAGGACCGAAGTTCATGTTGCTGAAGTATTCGGGCATTGCGCAGACCCGGGGATAATGCATGACGAAACGCCGCTCATCGAGCTTTTCGATATCGATGTGCTTCTTCGTGCCATCGGACATCTGGATGAATTGGCCCGCGTACCCGGAATGCTGGAATGCGGGGTCTCCAACGATGGCGTCGTACCAGTACACGACATCGTCGGATGTCACCTTCACTTTCGTCTTCGGGTCCGCCAGCGTGGTCCAATACATGTCGTCTCGGAGCGTGAAGGTCACGTCCATGGTGCCTTTTGCTTCGTTCACAGAAACCTTGTAGGAAGCGGCAAGAGGCTTCCACTGCTTGCTGTACGCATCGTAGTCGAGGAGGGAGCTGGAGAGATTGTCCACGATCCCCGCGCTCTCGGCGTCGTACACGGCGACGACGGGATTGAATGTCTTCAGGTCATTGTTCAGGTTGTTGCGCCAGGTGCCCCCGGGCTTTCCCTTCTCGTAGGGCTCGGCGCTGCCGGGCATGAAGACGGTCTTTTTCAGGAAGCTGTGTTCCTGCTGCTTCTTCTGGAAATTGAGCTGCTCCTCCGAGATCTGCCTGACCCGGGGGCCGCAGGAGACAAGGACGGCAAGCGCAAGCGCGAGCGGCAGTTCCTTCAATTGTCGCACCCCCGTGGATGAGCGTTTTCCGAGCCAGCGTTCGCGCGGGCAGGGCTACTATAAGATATAGAGAACATTGGCATCAATGGCGGGACGAGAGAGAGGTCGAAGTATCCAACGCGACGCGTGGATGAGCTCAGATGGACGCGTTGTCGGCGGCCGGCCGGCAACAGTATCTTCCTTTTATGTTGCGTTCAGTCCTTCCTGCAATATTGATTCTCGCAAGCGCCGCCGCCGTCTTCGGCCAGGCCGCCGGACTTCCCCCCGCGGAAGCCGCGGCGATGCAGAGACTTGAGAGCTCGCCGCGGCACGGCGAATGGGTCACTGTAGACGCCGGCGGAGACGACAAGGTGGACGTCTGGGTCGTCTACCCCGAGCGCAGCGACAGGGCGCCGGTGGTCCTCGTCATCCACGAGATATTCGGCCTTTCGGACTGGGTGCGGGCGACCACGGACCAGATGGCGGCGGAAGGCTTCATTGCCGTGGCGCCGGACCTGATCAGCGGCAAAGCGCCGGGCGGAAAGGGAAGCAAGTCCGTCAGCCCGGACGCGGCACGTTCGCTGATCGCGGCGCTGGATCCCGCGGAAATCGTGCGGCGGCTCGACGCCACCGTGAAATACGCGACCAGTCTCCCCGCGGCAACGCCCCGGTTTGCCGTGGTCGGATTCTGCTGGGGCGGCGGCGTGAGCTTTGCTTACGCGACCGAGCAAGCGGACTTGAGCGCGGCGGTGGTCTGCTATGGGACACCGCCGTCAACGCAGGCCCTCGGCCGCATCAGGGCGCCGGTGCTCGGACTGTACGGAGGCAACGATGCGCGGGTAGACATGACCGTCCCTCCCGCGGCGCAGGAGATGAAGAGGCTTGGCAAGAGCTTCGACTACACGATGTTCGAGGGAGCGGGGCATGCCTTCTTCAGGGCGCAGGACGGGCAGGCCGGCGCGAACCTGAAGGCCACTCAGCAGGCGTGGCCGCGCATGATTCAATTCCTCAAGAAGAACCTGGAAGGGGGCGTCGCCTCGTCCGACGACCCCCGGCGGGAGCTGTTGGCCGCCGTCGTGAGCCTGAAAACCGCCTGCGGCCATGAGCATGCGTCATCCGCCCGGACCGCGCTCCTGCCCGTCGAAGACGTGCACGGCGACTGATCCCTCGAATCCCGCGGTTATCGGTTTCTCATGGAGAGCGCGAGGGTGCGGCGGTATCTTTCGCGATTCGCCGCGTCGTAGAATTCGATGGGATTGTGATCATCAGTCAGGACGACGCCATGGCCAGGATCGGGCTCCCAGAGAGTGTTGAAGGCCGCCCGGACCTCGTCCAGCGCGTCGGGATGAACCTCGGCGAAAGACGGAGGTTTGAGGAAAGCAAGCTCCGCGCGCGGTGAAGCCACGAAAAGGGTATTGCCCCCGCGGACGCCGTGGACGCGGAGGCTGGGGAACACGCTCCGCAGGGTTCTTGCAAGCGACGCCGCGGCATAGTCATCGGAAGGATCGAGATCGGCGAAGCTGTTCATCACCAGCACGCCGTCGGGGTTCAGGGCCCGCCTGATGGCCATGAAAGCCTCGCGCGTCATCAGGTGCGAGGGACTGGAGTCCCCGTTGAACGCGTCCAGGATCACCGCGTCGTAGCGCTCGGTGGACGTATTCAGGAACTGGCGCCCGTCCGCGATGAACAAACGAAACCCCTTCGGATCCAGGTCGAAGTACTTCTCCGCCACCGGCACGACATCGGGGTTGATCTCGACGACGTCGACCGCAGCCCCTTCCCGGGCAAGCTCCCGGGGCACGATTCCGACTCCCATGCCGATGCAGAGCACGCGCTGGAGCCGTGGCGTGTACGCGCGGGCGAGGCCCTGGAGCATGTAGGTGAACATCGAGACGCTGCGTCCCTGCGTCACGTCATAGGTGTTCTGGATCAGGTAGTCGGTGAGATAGTAACGATAGGGCCGGTCCCTCTGCTGCAGAACCTGGAGCAGGCCGAAATTGGAATTGCCGCGATAGATCTCCACGAGGGATGGATTGCGGAAGCCTTCCCTGCTCGTCCCCCACGCCCCTGACGCAAGGCCGACCGCAACGATCACCGCCAGTCCTGCCAGCGTGGAAGCTCTTCTCCTCCAGACGAGGAAGTAGCAGATGCCGATCACCGCAAGGAGGGCCGCGGTCGCGTCCATTGTCGCGGAATTGGGCAGGAGAGGGATCAGGACGTAACCGATGGCGAGGGTCCCGACAAAGCTCCCCATCGTGCTGACCGAGGTCAACCTGCCCACGTTCCCGCCGACTTCGCTCACGGCGCTGGTCAGCACGCGCACGAGGAACGGCCCCGTCATCGCCAGCAAGCTCAGGGGAGCGAAGAAGAGGAACACGGATGAGAGGAGCGACCCCGCCGCAAGGGGAAGCTGGAGGAACAGGTATGCAACCCACTCTCGAACTGCAACGGCGAGCGCGAGGTAGCCGGCGGCAACGACGATCGCCCCGTACAGCCGGCCGAGTCTCGCCGAACCACCCACGAGCCTGCCCCCGGCATAGTAGCCGGCCGCGAGCGCCACGAGCGTCACGGCAATCTGTGCCGTCCAGACGAAGTGCGACGTGCCGAACCAGGGTGCAAGAATCTTCGCCCCGAGGATTTCGATGATCATGATCGCCGCGCCCGTCACCCCGGCGGTGACATAGAGGTAGAGGCGAAGCCCGCCGGCGGGAGAAGGCGAGGCGGGAGAAGTCGGGGCCGACGCTTCTCTCCCCTTCATGCCCGGGCCCTCGGGGCATCCGGGCGCAGGGGCGTGGCCGCGGCATCGCCCACCACGGTCGACCAGGGTCTCACCCGCCACCGAGTGACGAGTCCTTCGGTCACATAGGGATCCGCCCGAGCGAATCGCTCCGCAACTTCGGGACTCTCCGCGGTGAAGAGCAGGATCGCACCGTCGACGGGATCCGCGAGCGCTCCGCCGAGGGCAAGCTCCCCCCGATCATGCGCCTTCCAGGCGAGCTCCAGATGTCTGTTGCGGTACTGCGAGCGGCGCACGAGGTAGTCCGCGGCGACGTCGTAGAAGAGGAGATAGTGCATTCCTTCACCTCCGGCACAGAATACACCACGGGGGCGTGCCGCTTCCACCGGCGTCTCACGTGGAGAGTCGGGCAACCTGCCGCGCGTTGCCTACAGGAAGAGCTGCACGAGATCCGGGACCGGGAGTCGCTCCAGCCTCGGACGATCCTGGAAGACTTGAACGATCGTGTCGACCCGGTCAGGCGGAAACTGTCGTGAGAGATTGTTCCGCAGCTTTTCGAACAGGAGAGGCAGGGCTTCGGCCCGCCTGCGCCGATGCCCGATCGGGTACTCGACCGCGATCTCTTCCGTCGAGCTGCCGTCATCGAAGTCACACTGCAGGGAGTTGGCTATGGAACGCTTGTCCGGATCCAGGTAGTCCGCCGAGTACTGGCGGTCATCTTCCAGCTCCATCAGGTCCCGCAGGCGGTCGATCCGCGGGTCCCGCGCCGTCTCCTCCTCGTAGTGTTCGGCGCGCAATTCACCATGGATGAGCGCGACTGCGACCGCATACTGCAGGCAGTGATCGCGGTCCGCCGGGTTGTGCAGGGGGCCCCGCTTGTCGATGATCCGCATGGCCGATTCCTGAGTGCGGATCCGGATTCGGCGGATCCGGTCCAGCCTGTCCTTGACGCGTGGATGAAGGGCAAGGGCGGCTTCGACGGCTGTCTGGGCATGGAACTCAGCGGGGAAAGCAACCTTGAAGAGGATGTTTTCGGCGACGTACGACCCGAACGGCCGGCCGGCACGCAGGGGCTGTCCGCCGAACACGGCATCCTGGAAGCCCCAGCGTCGGGCAGTGAGCGCGGTGGCATAACCCTGCTCGCCGGCCATGCCCATGAGTGCCAGCCGCACCCCTCGCGCCGTGGCATCCCCTGCCGCCCACGATTTCCGGAAGCCGGTGTTCGGGGCGTGTCGATAGGTCCGGAGGGGCCCGACGTCGATCCAGGCATTGGAAAGGACATCCACGATCTGCTGACGTTCGCCGCCCATGAGCCAGGCAGCAGTGGCGGCGGTGGCCACCTTGACGAGGATGACGTGGTCCAGCCCCACGCGATTGAAAGAGTTCTCGAGAGCCAGAATGCCCTGGATTTCGTAAGCCTTGATCTGGGCCTCGAGAAGCCGCCGCACAGTCATCGGCCTGCCGCCCGTGTGACGCCGGCTCATCCAATCCGCCACGGCAAGCAGCCCGCCGAGGTTGTCAGACGGGTGGCCCCACTCGGCAGCCAGCCAGGTGTCGTTGAAGTCCAGCCACCGGATCATGGCGCCGATGTTGAAGGCGCCCTGCACGGGGTCCAGCTCGAGGCTCGTCCCCGGCACCCGGCAGCCCATCGGAAGCACCGCACCTTCCACGAGGGGGCCCAGCCGCCGTCGGCATTCATCGAAACGGAGCGCGAGGATGGCGCAGCCGAGACTGTCCGCGAGGCTCCAGGAGGCGGCGTCGAAGGCGGCCTCGTTCACGATAGGGCGCTCGGCGACGTATTCAGCGATTTCGCCGAGAAGCGGATCGGGAGCCGGCGCCGGAATGCCACCAGGAGTGGCTGCGGGAATGCCACCAGGAGTGGCTGCGGGCGGCCGGTCCAGGTCGGCCTCCTTCATCCTTCCCGGTCCCGGACGAGAGGCACGTACACCCTTGGCTCGGGGCCCGTATAGCGGCTGATCGGGCGGATGAGCTTGTTGTTGGACCGCTGCTCGATGATGTGCGCCATCCAGCCGCTGATGCGCGCGAGGACGAACAGGGGAGTGTACAAGTCCGTCGCGATGCCGCAGGAGCGGTAGGCCAGCGCGCTGTAGAAATCGAGATTGGGAAACAGCTTCTTTTCCCGCCACATGACCTGCTCGATCCGTTCCGCCACGGCGTAGAGGCGCTTCTGCTCGTCGGTCGTCGCCAGCTTCGAAGCCCACTCCTTGATCACGCCGGAGCGCGGGTCGGAGACCGTGTAGATGCGATGACCGAATCCCATGATCTTCTCTCCGCGCGCCAATCGGGCCAGGATCCCGCGCTCCGCTTCCTCCGGGTCCGCGAAGGCTTCGATCAGCTTCATCGACTCCTCGTTGGCCCCGCCATGGAGCGGACCGGCCAGGGCGCCGATTGCACCGGCCACCGCGTAATGGACGTCCGATAATGTGCTGACGATGACCCGGGCCGCGAACGTGGAGGCGTTGAACTCGTGTTCGGCGTAGAGGACGAGCGAGACGTCCAGGCAGCGGCGGAGCTCCTCGGGCGCGGAACGGCCCCGAAGGCCGTGGAGAATGTAACCGGCCAGCGTTTCCTCGTCAGGAGGCATCTCTTTCCCCTGCCACTGCAGAAGGAGGGAAGGCAGGATTGCCACGAGCCGGTCCGCGGTCTGAAGCGGGTCAGCTCCCTTCCGCTCCGGCTCGAGGTTCCCCAGCAGGGAAACCCCTGTCCGCAGATTGCCCATCATGCTGTCGCCGGCGGGGATTTGCGACAGGAGCCGGGCGAGCACGGGCGGCAGTTGACGCATTTCCCTCAACCTTCCTCGGTAGTCTGCAAGCTCGCGTGAGGTGGGAAGATTTCCTCTCAATAGCAGCCACGCCACCTCCTCGAAGCCGGCGTGTGCGGCGAGGTCCTCGATTGCGTAGCCCCTGTAGCTCAGGCCCCGGCCCTCGATTCCCACGGTGCAGATGGCCGAGTCGGCTGCCACGATGCCGGCCAGCCCGCCCTCTTTCTGCACTTTTGCGAACGTGCGTTCGATTTCAGACATGCTTTTGCCTGCGCTCCTTGTCCTCATAGCCGAGCAGCTCATACAGCTCGGCCCGTGTCTGCATCTCCGGTATCACGCCCGCCTGCGTCCCGTGCTCGCGGATCGCACGAAGCACCCGCAGGGCGGCCTGGTTCATCGCCCTGCTGGCGGAGAGCGGGTACAGCGCCATGTCCACCCCGACTGATGCAAGCTGGGCGGTCGTAAACGCCGGGGTAAGCCCAAACTCGGTGAGGTTGGCAAGCACGGGCCGGCCAGCCGCCTCCTTGAAGGCGCGGTAGTGTGCAACGTCGGACAGCGCTTCGGGAAAGATCATGTCGGCGCCGGCTGCTGCGTAGGCTGCTGCCCGTTCAAGGGCCTTCTCCAGCCCCTCCACTGCAACCGCGTCAGTCCGGGCCATGATCACGAAGCCCGGCTCGGTTCGTGCGTCCACCGCGGCACGGATCCTGTCGACCATCTCCTGCCGGCTCACGAGAGCCTTGCCCGGGCGATGACCGCAACGCTTGTCGCTGATCTGGTCCTCGATGTGAATCGCTGCCACCCCTGCGCGGATCATCTCCCGCACGGTGCGTCCGATCATGAGCTCCGCTCCGAAACCTGTGTCCACGTCCACCAGCAGCGGAAGCTCGACCGCACCGGTGATCCGTCGTGCATCCTCCAGAACGTTGTCGAGGGTGGTCACACCGAGATCCGGCAATCCAAAGGAAAGGTTTGCCACACCGGCTCCGGAAAGGTACAGCGCACGATACCCGACCTGCTGGGCCATGAGGGCGACAAGGACGTTCGGCGTACCGGCAATCTGGAGAGGCGTTTCCTC
>JBEKXR010000089.1:0-10594 GCA_049511935.1 Spirochaetia bacterium
CATCCGCATGGGGGCAAGCTCCAACTTCGGCAACATGTTCAGCGTCGTGGGCGGCAGCTACTTCCTGCCCTTTCTCCCCATGGCGCCGATCCAGGTCCTCACGAACAACATGCTCTACGACATCTCCCAGATCGGGATCCCGTCCGATCGGGTGGACCCGGAGTTCACCACCGTGCCGAGGAAATGGAACATCGGCAACATCCGGAGGTTCATGTACTTCATCGGGCCCATGAGCTCGATCTTCGACTACGCAACCTTCTTCCTGATGCTGTACTTCTTCGGGTGCATCGCCTTCACCTCTCACTCCACCAGCCCGGAATTGAAAGCGCACTACGAAGCCCTCTTCCACACGGGCTGGTTCGTCGAATCCATTCTCACGCAGACCCTCATCGTCCACGTGATCAGGACAAGGAAGATCCCCTTCATCCAGAGCCGCGCCAGCCCCGTGATGTTCTTCTTCACCTTCCTGGTCATGGCCATGGGCGCCGCGCTCCCGTACAGCCCGCTGGCGGGCATCCTGGGCCTCGTGCCGCTGCCGGCCATCTACTGGGCGTGGATCGCCGGGTTCCTCGTGCTCTACTGCGGGCTCACCCACGTGGTGAAAACCTGGTTCTTCCGGAAATTTGGAGTCGACTGAAATGTCACCAGGAGTGACCGCATGAAAAGCCTCCTCGATGCGCTTCAGGAAGGGCGGCTCATCGAGCTTCCCGATATCGACAAGGGAAAAATACTGAATCTCCTCGCGACCCTGATCGAGGCCATTCCGGACTTCCGCAGCGGCTTCGATTTCGCGGGCACCGTTGCGGCCCGGGAGAATGCCGCCAATACCGGCATCGGCCTCGGATGGGCGTGCCCGCACGGCCGCGTTTCGGGGGAAGGCGACCTCTTCTGCGCCATCGGCTGGAGCCCAACTGGCGTCGACTACGGCGCACCTGACGGCAAGCCCGTGCACATCGCGGTCATGCATTACATCCCGGATTCCCAGAAGAACGTGTACCTCAGGGAGATATCGGGCCTGGCGAAGGCGATCAAGAGCAACCCCGCGCTCGGTGAGCTGTCCGGCATGAAGGACCTCAGCGAGGTGAGGCACCGTCTCATCGATCTTCTGACCGCCGCCGTCGACAGCGCCCTGCCGGACGTGAAGGCCCGCATGATCCAGCTGGAGGCGAAACAGGCCGTCTCCGCGCTCTCCGAGACACTGCCCGCCGACGTCCTGTCAGCCCTGAGCCTCATTCCGCTCTCTGTGGTCATCGTTCCCGGATCCCGCCCCCTCATCCTCGCGCAGGACAAGGGGCTGATCGCGCAGATGGAGAACGGGCCGGACGTGGCGACGCCGCTCGGCGCCCGCGTGCCCTTCGACCACTCCGGGTACCGGATCTTCACACGGTCGGTGTCCTCGTTTCAGCCTGACAGGCTCCTGTACGACTGCATCGCGGTCAAGCTGCCCGGTCCGCCAAAGAAACCCGCGTGAATCTGCGCGATTCGTACCAGCGCCTCGTGGAGAGGGTGTTCTTCCGCGGACGCCGCACCCGTCTCAGCGAGGCGGTGTCCTGCATCGCGGCAAACCTCTTCCTCTTCGTAGTCGTGTTTTACTTTCTCCTCAACACTTTCGTGTACGACTGGACGGGAAGCCTGTACTCGCGCGGCTTCCACCTGAACACTGCGCTGGACAACCTGATCCCCTTCGTCCCCGAGTGGGCGGTCTTCTACCTGTACCTCTTCTACCCGCTTTCCGCGCTCACAATCGCGTGGTTCGCGCTCGTGGACTACAGGCGAGGCTGCGCGCTGGCCTTCTCCCTGATTCTCATCAATCTCGTCGCCGACCTGGTCTACCTCGTCTTCCCCGTCACAACCGACATCTACCGGCAGGACCTGCTGTCGCATCCCCTCGTCGGAAACGCCTTCGCGAGCGCCATGTACGCGCATTACGCGAAAGACACTTCGTTCAACTGCTTTCCCAGCCTGCACGCCGCGGTCGCCACGATCAGCTTTTACGCCTGGCATCGGTATGCGAGGCTCCTGCGAAGCCGGTTGGTGCGCGCGATCGCCATCGGTATGCTGGTCGTGGGCGTCGGTGTCGTGCTTTCCACCCTGTTCGTCAAACAGCACTACATCGCGGACGAAATCGCGGGGATCCTGCTTGCCTGGGCGGTCGGGCGTTGGATGTTCGACTCCTGGACACGCCGCCCGGAGGGCGGCAGATAGGGCTGTATCCGGCGGTGCAAGTCGTGCCCATGCGGTGGATGGACCGCGAATAACAAAAAGTTAGCCCGCGAACCCCCTTTCTTTAAGGAACATTAATGACCCCTTAATGGCACCCTAACGCCCCGGTAGGTATGTTCGATGCATGTCACGCGCAGCAACGATCACATCGGCACGGAAGGCATCGAAGGCGGACGAGAACCTCCTCGTCCTGTACCTCAAGGAGATCAACAAGGTGCGGCTCCTTACCCGAAAGGAAGAGGAGACGCTGGCCCGGGAAGCGGCACAGGGAAGCGCGAAGGCTAAGGAGAAGCTGGTCCGGGCGAACCTGCGGTTCGTCGTGAACATCGCAAAGAAGTACCAGCGGCGCGGTCTCCCCCTGGAGGACCTCATCAGCGAGGGCAACATCGGGCTCCTGCGCGCCATCGACCGCTTCGACGTGGAGAAGGGGTACCACTTCATCTCCTACGCGGTGTGGTGGATCAGGCAGTCCATCCTGAACGCGATCAACGAAAAGTCACGGACCATCCGGCTGCCCGTGAACAGGGCGATGGAGCTCGCCCAGCTGGAGAACGCCCTCGAGCAGGGATCGGCCCCGACGCAGCAGGCATCCCAGCTTCTCGCCGTGGCCCGCGAGCCGATCTCACTGGACTCGCCCGTGGGTCCCGCCGACGATGCCTCCCCCTTCGGGGACACGGTGGAAGACAGCACCAACCTCTCCCAGGATGACCGCGTGATCGCCCAGGCTCTGCGCGATGACATCCAGGCCGTCCTCGGCACGCTCGCGCGCAAGGAGGCGGAGATCATTGCGGCCCGTTTCGGGCTCAACGGGGGCAGGGCCCTTTCCCTGCGGGAGCTGGGGGTGCGCTACCGGCTCACCAAGGAGAGGATCAGGCAGATCGAAAAGAAGGCGCTGCGCCAGCTGCAGGCGCAGGCTCCCCGGCGGATCCTGCGCGCGTACATGTAACGCCGCGCGCGGGTCTGCTAACGGTAGGTGTCGCGCAGGTGCCGGACCGACATACCCCGCCGGAACCGGTCCGCGGTCACCTTCTCCCGGGGATTGAAGCGCACCGTGCGCGGCGTGCCGGGAACGAGCGTCATGCAGTTGTCGGAGAACTCTCCGGCGATCCCCGCCGCGTCGAGCGCCGTGTAGAATGCCGGTGCATCCGATAGGAGCCGGACGGAGAACCCGCCCTCCGTCCCCTCCACCTCCGTCGTGACCTTCGCCGGCTGGAGCGGCGTCCGCTTGGGCTCGGTGAGGAACAGCTCGTTGAAAGAGGTCTCCCCGTCCCGCTCGAGTGCCAGGTGAAGGAACGCGGCTTCCGGCGCCGGAACGAGATCCTCCAGCGCCCATGATTTTACCCGCCGCGCACTGCCTGCTGGCGCGCGCACATCGTGTGACTCCTTCTTCAACAGCTTGCCGGAAAAGGCGACCACCGCGATCGTCGCGCGACACCGCGCCTCGGCGGGCAGGTCGTTCACCAGGCTCACCTCGACCCGCCCTCCCTTGAGCCAGGCGCAGAGCAGCACCGGCGCGAAGAAGCGGCGCGCCGCGTAGTGGAGCAGCTTCCATGCGCCGTCGTACTCCACCGATGACCAGGAGCAGACGGGCCAGTTGTCGTTCAGCTGCCAGTACAGCGTGCCCATGCACACCGGCCGCAGGTTCCGCCAGTACTCCACCGCGGTCTTGATGGCCAGCGCCTGCTGGACCTGGCTGAGGTACACGAAGTTCTCGAATCCCTCCGGCATGCGGAAGTACCGGGTGAACATCTCCGTGATCGCCGAATTGCCCCGGGGGCTCCTCTGGTGGTGCTCCATCACGGGGGAGGTGACGTTGAGCTCCTCCTCCGCATAGGTGCGGACGGTGTGCACCGAGGGGAAGGACTGGTAGCCGAACTCGGAGCAGAACCGGGGAGTCACGTCGTAGTACGCGCTGAACGGCTTGCTCTCGTGCCACACGCTCCAGTAGTGCATGTCGCCCCGGCGGTCATCGTGCCAGTTGTCGGAGTAGTCGCCGCGTCCGGCAGAGGGGGAGCTGGGCCAGAAGGTCCGGGTCGGGTCGCACTCGTCGACCACCCTGCCGATGACCCCCTCGTTCAGCCTGTCGTAGTCCACGATGTAGCGGTCACGGTTCTTCTTCGACTCAGGAAACCAGGTGAGCGCGCCCACGTCCTCGTTGTTGCCGCACCACAGGGCGATGGAGGGGTGGTCGCGGAGCCGTTTCACCTGGTGGCGGATTTCCCGCTCCACGTTCGCCAGGAACCCGGGGGTGCTCGGGTACAGCGCGCAGGAGAACATCATGTCGTGCCAGATCATGATGCCCTTCTCATCGCACAGATCATAGAAATCTTCGGTCTCGTAGCGCCCTCCGCCCCATATGCGGAGCATGTTCATGTTTGCGCCGCGCGCGCTTTCGAGGAGGTGCTCGAGCCTCTCGCGTGATTCCCTCTGGGGCAGGGCGTCGAGTGGTATCCAGTTGGCTCCCTTGCAGAAGACATCCAGCCCGTTGACACGGAAAACCATGGAAAGACCCGATTTGTCCTCCTTGTTCACGAGCTGCAGGGTGCGCAAGCCGATTCTTTTTGAGACTTCGTGCGTTCCCACGCGCACGTTCAGTTCGTACAGATTCGCTTTCCCGTACCCGTTGGGCCACCAGAGCTTCGGCGCGGAGACCGTGACTTCCACCGAGGGCCGATTGTGGCCCGCAACAAGCCCTACCTGCTTCCTGGCGGACGCCTCGCCGATCCTCACTTCCAGCTCGTATTCCCCGGCCCGTGCCGCCTCGCATTCAGCGAAGACGCGCACGACGCATTTCCCTTTCGAGTGCCTCTGTTCGGTGTAGACGTAGTCGATGCGGACGTCCGACCAGGCATCGAGGGAGGCGCTGCCGGGTATTCCCGACACCATGAGACAGGGACCCCAGTCCCAGCCGCCGTGGCATTGGACCTTGCGGATCAAGTTGCGATGGGGGGGACTGCACCGGGTTCTTGACGTGGGGCACCGGGTAAGGGAGCTTCTTCGCCTCGGCGATGGCCGCGTTCTCCGCGGAGCTGAAAACGATCCTGAGCGAGTTCTTCCCCGGCCTCAGATACCGCTTCGAATCGAACCTCCAGCGCACGAACATGTTGTCCGCGCTGCCGACCTTTTTTCCGTTCAGGTAGATATCGGCGAGGGTATCCAGGCACTCGAAGGTGAGGTGGATCCTGGCTTCCTCCAGCGTCGCCGCGTCCACGTCGAAGCTGCGCTCGTAGGCCCAGTCCTCCCGGCCCACCCACTGCACCTCCAGCTCGTTGGTGCCCCAGTAGGGGTCGGGGATCCTGCCCGCGGCGAGCAGCGCGGAGTGGGTGTCACCCGGGACCGTCGCGGGGAAGGATTCCTTTGTTGATATGCGATGCAGGCGCCAGGCGCCTGCGAGGTCGATCGATTTCATGGGAGCCCTCCGAGCCCGGTATTTGTACAGGTTCCGGAGGACTCTGTCTGCCCTGCGTGTCTGGGACCCGACTTCCGGCTCCTCGATATCTTTTTCCGGCATTTATTGCTTTGACAGTCACAGCTGCCGATAATAATCATGCCGAGTCTGTGCAATGAATCGAGGCCATTCCGAATTGGCCAAAGGAGAAGAACCTATGATCAACCCGATCTCGACAAGCGGGACGCCGGGGATCACCCCGAAGGCGGAAGCGGATTCTCTGAAGGTGAAAACAGCGGTCAAGACTGAACAATCGCAGGTCAAGCCCACAGAGGTACCGATAAAACTGGAGACCCCGATAAAGGACAGCGTGCAACTCTCCCCCTCTGCTCAAGCCAGGGCTCTGCGGCAGGCTGGGGAAAGCATTCCGGAAATCGCGATAAAGCTCGGATTGGCCATCCCTACGGTTGCCGGGTTCTTCAAGGAATAGACGACCTCGTCTCACCGCCGCGACGCGCTCCCTCAGGGGGTCTCTCTCATAAGATCTTCTCTCTCGTAGTCTCACCCGGCGTCATGCTGAACCTCTCACCTTCCGAGCTCATCCAGGCGATCATCATCATCGTCATCAGCCTCACCGTGCACGAGTTCGGGCATTCCCTGATGGCCATCAGGCTCGGGGACGACACGCCGCGCCGGCAGGGCCGTCTCACGCTGAACCCCCTCGCCCACATAGATTTCATCGGGTTCGTCATGCTCCTCGTGGCGGGGTTCGGCTGGGCCAAGCCGGTCAACATCGACCCGCGTGCCCTGAAGAAGCACCAGCGCGACGAGATCCTGATCTCGCTCGCCGGCCCTCTGGCCAACGTCCTCCTCGCGGTTGCTGCTGCCCTGATCGTGTGGGCGTTCGTCGCCGCGCGCGCGAGTATTTCACGGACCCTGCTCGTCGGCATTTTCAATGTGCTCACGCAAGCTGCAGCCATCAACGTGGGCCTTGCGCTGTTCAACATGCTCCCCATTCCGCCGCTGGACGGCTCGCACCTGGTGACGACGTGGCTGACCAGGGTCAACATGCCGCTTGCCGTCACCTACTTCCGCTACGGTTCCTGGGCGCTGCTCGCCCTGATCGTGATCGAGCGGGTCACAGGGATGGACATCCTGCCCATCGGCAGGCTCACCATGGCGATCGTGACGTGGTTCTACAGGCTCCTGGGCATCATGTAGACTGGGGGGGTCAATTGCGCCTCATCCAATGAACAGCCCCGCGGCGAACAGGAGGGAGAAGGAAAGGTGCAGGTAGAAGGTGTCCCGGTTGGCGGCTGCAAGCCTGCGGTTGTCGCCGTGGTGCTCGTGCGCCACCCGGATGGCCCTGACTGCGAGGGGAGCGCTGAGCACCGCGAGGAGCGTCCACGCCGGGAAGACACCTGCCGCCGCGAACGCGATCACCCAGAGGAAGGGCAGCGCGAGCGCCGCGTCGTAGACGAGGAGGGCGCGGGGCTTGCCGAGGAGGACTACCACCGTCTTCTTGCCCACCGCCTTGTCCGCGTCGTGGTCCGGGAACTCGTTGATGACGAGGAGACCGCCCAGGAGCAGGCCCGGCGGCAGCGATGCGGCGAGAGCCGTCCATGACCACAGCGGCGCCTGCACGGCGAACGCGCCCAGGGCGATGATCGGTCCGAAGGAGATCCCGTTGAGGATCTCCGCGAAGCCCCGGTAGCCCAGCCGCAGAGGCACGCCGGTGTAGAAGAACGCGCAGAACACTCCCGCCATCCCGATGCCCAGGAGCCACAGGCTGCGCAGGGAGACGACAAGCCAGATCCCGATCAGGGACCCCGCCGTGATGCAGGCAATGGCGGCGATGAGGATGTGCCGCGCCGGGATCAGGCCGTCCTGGATCACCCGGCTTCCGCCGCTGAAGGCGCTCCCGCTCGCGTTCAGAGCATCGGTTTCCGAGCGTGCGTCGAAGTAGTCGTTGGACATGTTGGCGCCCAGGTGGACGAGGGCGGCGCCGACCAGCGCCAGCGTGAAGCGCAGTGCGTCGAACCGGCCGGTCTGGTACCACGCGGCAGCGGTGCCGACCAGGACCGGGGCGACTGTCGCTGTCAGGAAGTGCGCGCGCAGAGCAGTGAACCAGGGCATCGGTTTCAAGGGTGAGTGCCTCCGCCGCACCATAGCACGACGCCCCGGGAGGGTGAAGGTGCAGGGCCGCTATTCGCCCTGCTCCTCTCCCAGGCAGAGTCTGAGAAGGTTGCGCAGGCAATCGCGGTGGATTCGAAGGCCAAGCACCCCGCAGTCCTGAACATCGGAGAGTGCAGTTCATACGCGCTTTCGAAATTCACCGGGGAGCCGCTCCTGTTCATCGGTGAAGAATTCGCGAAAACCGATGTCGCGCAGGTCATCTGATGGTCGATTGCCGGCGCTCAGCCTGGCAGGAGCTCCACATTTATCCGGGCCGCCTGCCTCAGCGCACCCGCACGATGCGCGAGCCCGCGGAAAGGTCCCGCGCGACGAGCGCCGGAGGCCCGCAGTAGTAGAGCGTCGACTCGCCGCTCGCCGACAGCTCCAGCGGCTGCGCGCCGACGTCGACCCAGGCCTCGCTCGCACCGCCCAGGTTCACGTTCGCGCGGGTGCCTGTGCAGTTGAGCACATTCGCGCGGCTTGCTCCGGATACGTTGGGCGTGATCGCGGCGGCCGAGCCTGTGCAGGTGACCTGACTTACGCCGCTGACGTCGAAAGACGCATCTCCGCACGCCAGGCTGGCAAGCTCGCACACGCTCGCGCCCGAGAAGACCTCCGTGAGTCCGTTGGCCGAATCGAACCCGGCATCACGACTGACGGTGCTCGCCCAGTGCATTTGGCGATGCCGCACCCCCGGCGTATCATTTGGATATGCAGCAAAAGACTCTTCTCGATTTCACAATGCGAGACATTGCCGGCTCAGAGGTTCCCCTGCGGAAGTTCGAAGGCCGCGTCCTGCTGGTGGTCAACGTCGCAAGCAAGTGCGGGCTCACGCCCCAGTACAATGGCCTCCAGGAGCTCTACGATCGATACAAGGACAGGGGGTTGGAAATCCTCGGGTTCCCCGCCAACGATTTCATGTGGCAAGAACCCGGAACAGATTCCGAAATCCAACAGTTCTGCACGACGAAGTATTCAGTGACTTTCCCGCTGTTCTCCAAGATCTCGGTGAAGGGCAAGGGTATACACCCGCTCTACGAGTTCCTCACCCGTCCCGAGACCAATCCGAAGTTCCACGGCAAGATCGGGTGGAACTTCGCGAAGTTCCTCCTGGATCGGAAGGGGAACGTCATCGCGCGGTTCGAGCCGAAGACGGAACCGCTGTCACCCCAGGTGACCGAAGCCGTAGAGCATGCGCTGGCATCGTGAGCGATCCTGTCCAGCGGGAAAGCAGGCCGTGCCAACGGCCTCAGGCGATGCAATGAAATGGACCCTGGTGCTGGGACAATTGTTGATCCCTCCGAATGAAAGTGCGCAACAGCTCGCGGGGGAATCGATCGAGTAGTCAAAGCGTGCTCTCCGCTTTCAATTCTCCGCGAGCCCCCCGGCGAAGTTACCCTCTCATTCAGATTCTGCACCCGTGCTGACATGTTGACCGCAGACAGCTCTTGTGATAGAACCAGATGCAATAAAGTAGCCCTGCTCTGAGGGCAATGAAAATCGTGGCGGGCAAATGAACACATACCTGGAGTCCTTTCTCTTTTTGCTTTTTGCGCTCCCCATCACGCTCATCGACATCAGAGAATGCCGGATCCCGGATCTATTGAGTCTGGGAGGAGCTGCAGTCTTCGCCGCGCTCAAGCTCCTCACGAGGGAACAGTCCCCCGTGCAACTCTCGGCAGAATGTCTCATCGGCTTTGGCGTCTTCTGGCTCATGTGGCGATTCACGGGAGGCCAGGTCGGCCTGGGGGATGCCAAGTACTCAATGCTAATCGCCGTCGCGGCGGGCCTGCACGGGTGGTTCGCTGTGATGTTGTTCGCGTCTTTGGCCGGGATCGTCGTTGCCGTCATCATGATCTGGGGACTCAAGCTCGATCGCAGGACTCGAATCCCCTTTGCACCTTTTCTCACCATCGGGACTGTCCTGGCCGTCCTTTTCAGAGATGTGCTGGGCGCAGGGCTGTTCGAATGAAGCGCGCCGCCTGTGTTCTCGCTGGTTTCCTGGCGTTCTCGGCCGCAATCCCCGCCCAGCAGATCAGGGAAATGGAGTTCAAGAATCAGTCCATTGTCGACATCCTGCTCGCCCTCGCTCAGATGTCCGGCCGGTCTATCGTGCCCGACGAAACGGTGAGCGGAAACGCGTCCTACTATTTCAACGAAACGGATTTCGAGACGGCCCTCACGATATTTCTTTCAACCTGCAGGATGTACTCCTGGAAGGAGGGAAACATCTACTACGTCTCCCGGGTGCGTGCGAGCTGGAGCAGAGAGGCAGGCACGGCGACGCTGGACGCCGAGGATGTGGAGTTGAGACTGGTCGTGAATGCGCTCTCCCGGATCATCGGGAGAACAATCCTGTTCGATCCGCTCCCCAGAGAAAACATCACCATCCACGTCGAGAGCTCACCGCCTGAAAAAATCCTGGGAATGATCGTGAAGCGCTTCCCCGACTACCGCGTGGAATCCGGTGAGGGCTTCCATTACATCAAACGCCTTGACCCGGGCGGGAGAAGTGATGCACGAGCTGACAAGCCGGGAACCCTTGTCAGCTATCGGGACGGACTCTTCAGCATCAACACCGAGAAAGCGCGCTTGCGAGACCTCCTCGGCGAGATTTTTCAGAAGGCGGGGCTGGAGTACTCACTCTTCCTCCGAAGTGAATCAATTCTCGAGAACCTTCATTTCACCAACAAGAAGCTCGAAGAGTTCCTCGGCTTGATTCTGGACCAGGCCACGGCGGACTTCTCCGTGGAGAACGGGATTTACTACGTATTCGAGATACAACGTGCTGACGTGATGAAGAAGCTG
>JBEKXR010000090.1:0-10578 GCA_049511935.1 Spirochaetia bacterium
CGCCGCCGAAAGGCCCAGGTTGGCGATCATCAAGCCGTACATCAGGGTGACGCTGGTCAGAGCGATGGTGGAGGAGCGCGCAACCGCTCCGGGCATGTTGGCCACGCAGTAGTGGACGACATTGTCGACGATGTAGATCGGGTCGCTGTGCGTCGTGGGCCGCGAAGTCTCCGCGCACCCGCCCTGGTCTATGGCCACGTCCACGATCACCGCGCCGGGCTGCATGAGGGAGAGGTGCTGGCGGGTGATGAGCCGCGGGGCCGTTTCCCCTGCCACCAGGACCGCCCCGATCACGATGTCCGATTCCCTGAGCACGTACTCGATGTTCGCGTCGGTTGCATAGAGCGTCGTGATGGAGCTGCCGAAGATGTCGTCAAAGTATGCGAGGCGCTTGGCGTTGATATCGAGAACCGTCACGTTCGCCCCGATGCCCACCGCGATCTTGCGCGCGTTGGTGCCCACGACCCCGCCGCCGAGTACCGCCACCTTGCCGCGCTGCACTCCCGGCACACCGCCGAGAAGGATCCCCCGGCCGCCGAACTCCTTTTCCAGATACTTTGCGCCTTCCTGCACGGACAGGCGCCCCGCGATCTCGCTCATAGGGGTGAGACAGGGCAGGGACCGATCGGGCAGCTCGATCGTCTCATATGCCACTCCCGTGACCTTCCGGCGGATCAACTCGTTGGCGAGCTCCTTGCTGGCCGCCAGGTGGAGGTAGGTGTACAGGATCTGTCCCGGTTTGAAGAGTGGAAACTCCTCCTCCAGGGGTTCCTTCACCTTGACGATCATGTCCGAGTCGCGGAAGAGCTCCGCTCTGTCGCTGATGATGGCTGCGCCCGCGGCCTTGTACTCCGCATCCTCGTATCCGGAGCCGACTCCCGCTCCCTTTTCGATGAGGACGTGGTGGCCGTTCTTGACATACGCCTTGACCGAATGGGGGGTCATGCCGACCCTGTACTCGTGGGTCTTGATTTCCCGAGGAACGCCGATCTTCATAATAGCCTCCGTTTGAAGTGCCCCCACTGTACTCCAAGCCTTGACTCGAATCCATAGGAATGTTGATCTTCGAAGAGAGCTTTGTGATGCGAAAACGGGCAGCAGCATTCGCAATTCTATTCTCCACCCTCATTTTTATGCAGGTGGTGTCCGCCCAGGCGCGGTCAATCACTCCTGTCGCTGAGCTTACCCCCCTGCCCCTCAGCCAGCAGCTTTCCACAATGCGGGAGCCGATCCCGGTTGAAACCATCGTCGATGCGTCCCTGGGCTTTTCCGAAGCCTCCGACGCCGCGGCCGCCGCCGCCAAGGACAGGCTCTCCGGACTTCTTCTGAGGTTCCGAAGCGAGGTGGCAGATGTGAGCGACCAGGCGGCTCTGGCGGAACGCGCTCTCACCTTTCTCCACAAGAACCTGTTCACGGCCTATTCCGTGCTCCAGACCCGCGTGGACACGGCCCTCGAGACGGGAGTCTACAACTGCGTCTCTTCCGCCGTGCTCTACCTGATCCTCGCCCGATCCGTCGGTCTGTCAGTCGGAGGTGTGCGAACTTCCGATCACGCCTTCACCTGGGTCCTGGCGAACGGACAGCAGATCGACGTCGAGACGACCAACCCGTTCGGGTTCAACCCCGGCGCGAAAAAGGATTTCACCGACTCGTTCGGGAAGACCACCGGGTACACGTACGTTCCCCCCGGCACCTACGCGGAGCGGCGCGCGATCGGCGAGAAAGAGCTCCTGAGCCTGATCCTCTACAACCGCGTGTCCGAGTACATGGACGGCCGCTCCTTCAGAGATGCGCTGCAGCCCGCGGTGAGCGCCTTCACGCTGATGGGCAGCGACGAGACCCGCCAGGTGATGACCCTTGCATTCACCAACTACATCTCGTGGCTGGGAATGCGCCAGGAGTTCCCGCAGGCGGTCCAATTCACCGATGCCGTGAAAGCGTCCTTCGGTGGAACCGTGAACATCGACCAGCCCCGCAGGGACATGTATCACAATTGGATCGTGAGCCTCCTTGACGCGCGTCAACTCTCGGACGCGGATGCCCTGCTCAGCCAGCCCTCGGCACGGGCAGCCCTCGACGAAGACGATTGGACCGCCCTCTCGGTCGCCGTCGTCCAGCGCCAGGCGCAGGCGGAGGGGGACAGCGGCGGGAACATTGCGGCGGCCGGCGTCGTGGCTGAGGCCCTGAAGAGGCTCGGCAGGCAGCCGGCGCTCCTTCAGACCTACGAAGCCTATGTCCACAATGCCTTTGCGGTGCTCTTCAATGCTCGCAAGGCGGTGGACGCGAAAGCGGTGATCGATCAGGGTCTCGCCGTCTATCCGGACAGCCGGATGCTGCAGCAGGACCTGGACCTCGCCAGGAAGGCCATCAGGAACAGCCGGTCCTGAGCACGCCTCCCGCCCGGCCTGGCCCGCCTCACGCCCGTTCAACTTGACAGGGCCTCGTCGGAATTGTATGCCACACTTCATGTCAGAGACCTCGGGCACGCGCATCGGGATCCTCGGGGCGGGGGCATGGGGTACGGCCATCGGCAAGGTGCTCGCCGAGAAGGATCTCCCCGTGGACATCTGGTGCTTCGAGGAGCCGGTCGCCGCGGAGATCAACGGGCGCCACACCAACGAACGCTACCATCCCGGCGTGAAGCTGCCGCCCCTCCTTCACGCGTCCACGGACTTGATGTCCGTTGCCGACAACCGGGAACATCTCCTCATCGCCATCCCCTCCCTCTACGTGCTGCCCAGCATCAAGAAGATCCTGGGCAGCGTGAACATCAGGGAAGGCCGGACGATCATCTCCATCCTCACGAAGGGATTCATCGAGACACCTTCCGGCATCAAGCTGATCACGGAGGCGATGGAAGACAACCTGCCCGGCATGTACCGAGGAAAGCTCGTGTACGTCTCGGGGCCCAGCCACGCGATCGAGGTCTCGCAGGGGAAGATCACCGGTCTCATCAGCGCGTCACGGAGCGGCCGCAATTCCATCCGGGTCCGCGAGCTGCTCTCGGGCGGAAACCTGGTGGTCTTCTCTTCCCTGGACGTGAGGGGGGTGCAGATCAGCGCCGCCCTGAAAAACGTGATTGCGCTGGCTTTCGGCATGCTGGATGCGCTGAAGGAATCATCGGACCAGTTCGGCGACAACACCGAGTCCCTCCTCCTTGCCGCGGGTCTCAACGAGATCCAGGTGCTGGGCCGGGCGCTGGGTGCCACTCACCCGGAGACCTTCACGTCGATCGCCGGCGTGGGAGACCTCGATGTCACCTGCCGCAGCGTGCACGGCCGCAACAGGCGCTTCGGGAGAGAGATCATCCTCAAGAAGCTCATTGAAGGGTGCAGGTCAATCGACGAGGTGATTGCCGGCCTCCCCTCGTTCGGCTACATCGCCGAGGGGGTGGTGACCGCGAAGTGGGTGAACTCCCTTGCAGCGCAGAGGAAGCTGGTGCTGCCGATCATCGACGGAGTCTACAGGATCCTCAACAGGGAGGCGGAGCCCCTCACGGAGCTGGGGTCGATGCTGGATCGGATCATCAGCCGGTCGAAGGGGAGACGGTGGCGCGGGCCTTCTGCACTCCTGCGTGGTACCGCTGAATGGGCGTCACGCCTAACTCACCGCGGATGAGCGCGCGGATTCCCTGCACGTAAGCATCAGCGCCGGGCATGGTCGTCACGACGGGGATGCCCCGGCTGTTCGCCACTGCCCTGATCGAAACCTCATCCGTGCGTGGCCCCTGCCCCGAGGGGGTGTTGATGATGAGCTGGATCCTGTCAGTTCGGATCTTCTCCAAGAGGTCCGTTCCGCCCTCTGAGACTCGCTTCACGACCTCCGCATGTATGCCGTTTTCCTGCAGGAATGCCGCGGTTCCCGAGGTGGAGATGAGGGAGAATCCAAGGTTGTGCAGCTGGTAGGCCACCGATACGGCGAGCTGTGTCTTGTCGTCGTTTTTCACGCTGATGAACACCGTGCCCTTCAACGGCACCTGCTGCAGCGCGGCGAGCTGGCTCTTGCAGTAGGCCCGGCCGAAGTCCGAGTCGATTCCCATCACCTCGCCCGTGGATTTCATCTCGGGACCGAGGATGATGTCCACGCCGTGGAACCGCGCGAACGGGAGGACCGATTCCTTCACGCTGATGTGACGGGGCCTCACTTCTTCCGTGAATCCGATTTCCTTCAAGGTCATGCCCACCATGGCCTTTGCCGCCACTTTGGCCAGAGGAACGCCGATGGCCTTTGACACGAAGGGCACCGTTCGCGAGGCGCGGGGATTCACCTCGATGATGTACAGCTCCTTTCCCTTGACCGCATACTGCACGTTCATGAGGCCGATCACGTGGAGCTCCGCGGCAAGGAGCATGGTGTACCGACGGATCTCCTCCAGCATCCAATGCGGGAGGGTATGCGGCGGAAGCACCATTGCGGCGTCTCCCGAATGCACGCCCGCCTCCTCGATGTGCTCCATGATGCCGCCGATGACAGATGTCTGCCCATCGGAGACCATGTCGACGTCAACCTCGATGGCATCCTCTATGAACCGATCGATGAGGACAGGCCTCTCTGGTGAGGCCCACACGGCCCGCCTCATGTAGTGCTCGAGGCTCGCATCGTCGTAGACGATCTCCATCGCCCTTCCCCCGAGCACGTAGCTGGGCCGCACGAGCACGGGGTAGCCGATCTCGTGGGCCGCCGCAAGGGCGCCTCTTTCGTCCACTGCCGTGCCGTTCTCCGGCTGGCGCAGGCCGAGCTTGCGCACCAGCTCGCTGAATCGCTTCCTGTCCTCCGCGCGATCGATGGAATCGGGGCTGGTCCCGATGATGGGCAGCCCCGCCTTCTCCAGACCGACGGCCAGGTTCAGGGGCGTCTGGCCTCCCAGCTGGACGATCACTCCGTCCGGCTTCTCGCGGTCGGCGATCGCCAGGACGTCTTCCCGGGTGAGCGGCTCGAAGTACAGCTTGTCGGAGGTGTCGTAGTCCGTGGAGACGGTCTCGGGGTTGGAGTTCACCATGATCGTCTCGCAGCCGATCTCCCGCAGGGCGAAGGCTGCGTGGACGCAGCAGTAGTCGAACTCGATACCCTGCCCGATCCGGTTCGGTCCACCGCCCAGGATCATGATCTTCTTCCTGCTCGAAGACCGCGACTCGTCTTCACCGTCGTAGGTGGAGTAGTAGTAGGGGGTGTACGCCTCGAACTCGGCCGCGCAGGTGTCTACGAGCTTGTAGCCGGGACGGATGCCGCGGCCGAGCCTGATTTCGCGCACCGCATCCTCATCCCCGCCGAGCCGCGAGGCGATCTGCGCGTCGCTGAAGCCCATCTGCTTGGCCGTGCGCAGGGCGCCTTCCGAAATCGTCGGTTCGAAGTCCACGATCTCTTTCATGTTCGAAAGGAACCAGGGATCGACCCGTGTCACCTCGTGCAGCTTTTCCACTGTCCATCCCCGGCAAAGCGCTTCGCAGATATAAAAGAGCCTTTCCGCGTTCGGCCGGACGAGCATTTCTTGAAGCTCGCCCTCGGATGCGCCAGGGACCCCGGTAAGACCCGAGCGCTTGATCTCCAGGCCCCGGATGCCCTTCTGCAGAGCCTCCTTGAACGTGCGGCCGATGGCCATCACCTCGCCGACCGATTTCATCTGGATCGTCAGCGTGGGGTCGGCGGACGGGAATTTTTCGAAAGCGAACCGCGGGATCTTGACGACGCAGTAGTCGATGCTCGGTTCGTAGGAGGCGGGTGTGCTCTTCGTGATGTCGTTGGGAATCTCGTCGAGTGTGTAGCCGACCGCGAGCTTCGCCGCAATTTTGGCGATTGGAAAGCCAGTGGCCTTCGATGCAAGCGCTGATGAGCGAGACACCCGGGGATTCATCTCGATGACTACCATCCTGCCGGTTCCGGGATGCACGGCAAACTGGATGTTGGACCCGCCGGTCTCCACCCCGATCTCCCGGATGCAGGCAATAGCCGCGTCGCGCATGCGCTGGTATTCCCGGTCCGTCAGAGTCTGGGCCGGTGCAACGGTGATCGAGTCTCCCGTGTGGATGCCCATCGGGTCCAGGTTCTCGATGGAGCAGACGATGACGACGTTGTCCCTGCGGTCCCGCATCACCTCCAGCTCGTATTCCTTCCAGCCGGCAATGGACTCTTCGATCAGGATCTCGGAGATCATGCTCGCGTCCAGACCGCGCGTGGCCATGTCTTCGAACCGGGCATAGTCGGTGACCACACCGCCGCCGGTGCCGCCGAGGGTGAAGGAGGGCCGGATGATCAGCGGGAAGCCGATCGTCCCTGCGATCCCGCGGGCCTCCTCGAGGGAATGGGCGAGCCCGCTCCTCGGCAGGTCGATCCCGATCCGCTCCATGGCCTCCTTGAACAGCTTGCGGTCTTCTGCCTTGCGGATGGCCTCTCGGTCCGCGCCGATCATCCGTACGCCCATCCTGTCGAGGATGCCCTTCTCCGCGAGCTGGATGGCGATGTTCAAACCTGTCTGCCCGCCGAGGGTGGGCAGGAGAGCGTCCGGGCGCTCGGCTTCGATGACCTTTTCCAGCATGGGAACGGTGATCGGCTCGATATATGTGGCGTCCGCCATCTCGGGATCCGTCATGATGGTTGCGGGATTCGAGTTGACGAGGATGACGCGCATCCCCTCTTCCCTCAGGGCCTTGCATGCCTGGGTCCCTGAGTAGTCGAACTCGCATGCCTGGCCGATGACGATGGGACCGGTGCCGATGATGAGGATCGAATGAATGTCAGTTCTTCTGGGCACGATCCCGCCTGCCGTCCATGAGGGCTGCGAAGCGCGCAAAGAGGTATCCCGAATCGTGAGGCCCGGGGCTCGCCTCGGGATGGTACTGCACGCTGAAGAACCGACGATCGATGTTCTCCAGCCCTTCCTCAGTGCCGTCGTACAAGTTCACATGCGTGGTTCGGGTTCCCGGCCCTGGCAGTGATTTCATGTCGACGTTGAACCCGTGGTTCTGCGAGGTAATTGCAATCCGGCCGGTGTCAAGATCCTTGACCGGATGGTTTCCCCCATGGTGACCGAACTTTAACTTGTATGTTTTTCCACCGAGGGCGAGTCCCAGCATCTGTTGTCCAAGGCAAATCCCGAAGATTGGCAGGGTGCCGATCAAATTTTTGACCGTTTCGATCACATATGAGACTGGCTCAGGGTCACCGGGCCCATTTGATAGCACGAGCCCGTCAGGCGAGAGCGCAAGGATCTCCGCAGGGCTTGTGCGGGCCGGGACCACAGTCACCCGGTTGCCCGTGGAGACGAGGTGACGGAGGATGTTGCGCTTGACTCCGCAGTCCATGACAACCACCCTGCGGCGTGGCCCTACAGGCCGCAGACCAGGCAGGCCTTCCGTCCACTCGTAGGCCGTGCTGCAAGTCACTTCCTTCACAAGGTCGATGCCGACGATCCTCGGCGACTCCGCGAGCTTGCGCTCCAGCGAGGCCCGGTCGAGATCCGCGCTGGAGACCACGCCATGCTTCGCCCCCTCGATCCGGAGGTGCCGGGTCAGCGCCCTTGTGTCGACGCACTGGATCCCCACCACTCCCCTCTCGCCGAGCCATGACGACAGGTCCGTAGTGGACCGCCAGTTCGACCTGAGCCTGGCGACCTCCCGCACGACAAATCCCGACAGCCACGTTCCGGCTGATTCCCCATCCTCGGGAACGATGCCGTAATTCCCGATCAGGGGATACGTCATGGTCACGATCTGCCCGCGGTAGGAGGGATCGGTGAGAACTTCCTGATATCCGCTGAGCGACGTGTTGAAAACGACTTCGCCGAACGCCTCACCCCTGGCGCCGAATGACTCCCCAGCCAGCTCGAACCCGTCTTCAAGAAGCAGTACGGCTTTCCCCACGTCTCCCCGAAACCTTGTCCATCGCGCATAAATATGCACGAAACGTTGCCCCACCGTAGCGGTGCGGCACACCTCTGTCAAGAGAAGGGGCAATGGGATATACATGGCCGACCGAACGATGAATATCCACGTCTTGATTCATGCCCATCCCCGGTACCTGATCGCGACGGATACCGCGGCATTCCTCCTGGTGGAGCTGCTGCTGTTTGCCGCCAGCCGCATACGCTATGCCGTATCGCCCCTCGCGTTCCTTCTCCTCGGGACGGGAGTGCTCGCCGGGTTTGCCGCCGACGTCGGCTTCTGGTTCTGGAGAGGAATTCGCGCGGCCGAGATCACCGACGAGGTCCTGATCGTGTACAGCGGCCGCTCCCTCGCGCCACGGGCGCTCCCGCGGACGACGATCTTGAGCGCGAAAATCTCCCGCCTGCCTGGCAGCAGGAGAGCACGGTTTCGGACCTTGTCGGGTCAGCGCATGAGGATCACGGAAAATGCGTTCCCCCGAGAGGAGTTCACCCGGTTTCTCGCTGCCCTGGAGGAGTGGGCGCCCCGTTAGCAGGATTCGCGCACTTTTCTGTTGATCACCCCTATCACCCGGTATATAGTCCGCGCCAGGAAGCAATCCAGACAGTTCCGTCCGCGAATCTCACGCGACCAGGGGAAAGGTGACGCGCATGGGAGAAACGCCGATGACCCCGATACGGATGAAGAAGAGCATTGGGCTCGTCCCGAGAATGTTCTACGGGTGGCGCCGCTCCATGAAGTGGTTCGGAATCTTCCTCGCGATCTCGGGCCCCGGGATCATCGTCATGGTCGCGGACAACGACGCCGGCGGCATCACCACGTACGCGGCCACGGGCGCGCGCTACGGCTACAATCTGCTCTGGTTTCTCGTGCTCCTGGGACCCGTTGCCTACTACGTCCAGGAGATGACCGTTCGATTGGGGGCCGTGACAAAGAGGGGACACGCCGAAGCGATCTTTGACGCATTCGGCCCGTTCTGGGGATGGTTCTCCCTCTGGGACCTCATCCTGACCGACTGGCTCACTCTGATCACCGAGTTCATCGGCATGACCGCGGCGCTCAGCATCTTCCACGTCCCCCCGTTCATCACCGTGATCGTCGTCTCCGTCGTCATGTTCCTGATGGTCCTCCAGGGCAGGTACTGGACGTGGGAAAAGATCGCCATGCTCTTCTGCGTGCTGAACCTCGTGTACATCCCGTGCGCAATCATCGTTCGTCCCTCCGTCTCCGACATCGTCCATTCGGGGCTCATCCCCAACTTCCCGGGCGGATTCAACAACCAGCTCTTCTTCTTCCTCATGGCGAACATCGGCACGACCATCGCCCCGTGGATGGTTTTCTTCCAGCAGAGCGCCGTCGTGGACAAGGGGATCAAGGAAAAAGATGTGCCGTGGAGCAAGCTGGACACGGCCCTCGGGTCCGCGTTCACCGTTCTCGTCGCCGCGTTCGTGATCATCACCACGGCGACGGTCCTGAAGGGCGTGGCGGTGGACAGCGCCGACCAGGCCGCGGTCGCGCTCATGGGAATCAACAAGTGGCTGGGCACGTTCCTGGCTGTGGGCCTTTTCGACGCAGGCTTTCTCGGGGCAATCTGCATATCCCTTGCCAGCTCCTGGGCTTTCGGTGAAGTCTTCGGGTGGGCGCACTCCTTGAACAACAAGATCAGGGAAGCGCCCTGGTTCTATGGCATGTACATCGTGCTCGTGGCAACAGCAGGCCTTGTGGTGCTCATCCCAAATGCCCCTCTCGTGCTCATCACCCTGTTCGTGCAGGTGATTGCGGTCACACTCCTGCCGGCCGCGCTCGTGTTCCTGATCCTTCTCCTGAACGACTCCGAGCGAATGGGATCGCTGAAGAACACCCGCGCGCAGAACATCATCAGTGTCGCAGTCGTGGGAATCATCGTGGTGCTCTCCACCCTGTACGGGGTGAGCGCGCTCTTCCCGACAATGCTGCAAGAAGGAGGACGGTGATGAGGCTCTTCGGCAGAGTCCGGGAAATCAACCAGAAGTTCAGAACGCCTCACGTGAAGATGACCCCTGGTGTGAAGCTCGCCCTGCTTCTGCTGCGCGTCTACCTCCTCCTTCTCGTAGGGATTCTATTCTTCAAGTTCTTCACCCTCATCGCAGGAAAGTAAGAGGTGATCGCCATGACAGCGAAGGGGACGGATGCTCGGCTCCCGCGCTTCTTTTTCATCACCGAGCTCATCCGAGACAAGGTCATCCAGGCCAAGGCGGACAAGAAGATCGAGCTCGGCCGGCTCATCGACCTGGAAATCAGGCTGGGGAAGCTCTACCCCGAGGTGGTCAACCTGATCGTCGGCCGCTCGTTCGGTCGGCCGCCTCTGGAAGTGCCGTTCGCGTATGTGACCTCGATCGATACGCGGAGGACGATCATCGAGGTCCCCTCCGGCGTGAAGCTCCGGGAGTTCGACCAGGAGTCATCCCGGATTCTGATCAAGGACATGATCCTTGACAAGAAGATCATCGACACTGACGAGTACGAGGTGGAGGTCGTGTACGACATCCACCTCCTGCACGCGGAGGGACGCATGCTCGTCGTGCACGTGGACGTCACGAAGGCCGGAATGCTCCGCCGCCTGCATTTCGGGTGGCTCGCGCGTCTGCTCTGGGGCGAGGTGAAGGACATTGAGCTCCTGCCGTGGAAATACGTGCAATCGCTGCCAACC
Source organism: Spirochaetia bacterium (assembly GCA_049511935.1). Taxonomy (GTDB): domain Bacteria; phylum Spirochaetota; class Spirochaetia; order SZUA-6; family Fen-1364; genus Fen-1364. Next base: position 10,567 of record JBEKXR010000090.1, read on the forward strand.
GACATCGACCGG
>JBEKXR010000091.1:0-10543 GCA_049511935.1 Spirochaetia bacterium
CAGCCTGGACGAATCGTATAGGAAGCAGCTCGCGCCGCTGATACAGGAGCTCCGGTACAGGCTGAAGCTCGATCCGCGTCCGCCCTCACCGCAGCAGATCGCCCAGGCGAATGTTTTGCTGAGTCAGGCTCGGACATACATTAAACAGGGAACCGAGGAATCCCTCGGGCTTGCTGATGCCTTGATCACGCAAGCGTTGGACATCATTCCGAATTATCCTCCCGCGACAGAATTACGCCAGCGGATTGCTGACCAGAGGGCTGCGGCCACCCCGGACAGGCTTCCACCCGTCGCGCAGGCGAAGTACAAACAGGCGCAAGATTTCTTCCTGTCCGGCCGCCTGGAAGAGGCTAATGCGATCGTGAAAGACCTCTGGGACAACCCGAACAACCGGCCGTATGTTCCCCTCCAGCAGTTGAGGAAAAGGCTCGAGGTGGCCCTGCAGGGATGACGCGCCGTATACGCCTTATTCTGACAGCCGCAGCTACGCTCCTGGCAGCAGCCGCACAAGGAGGACACGCTGAGATTGTCTACTTCGAATCGCCGAAGGCGATCGTCCCGACAGCGGGCTCGTCCGTCGGTTCCTCGATGTCGGCAGTCGGGCCCTCACTCATTGCGTTGGCCTGGCAGGAAATTCGTCCCCGGTCCGCGACAAGCGGGGACATTTTTCTGACGGTGGCCGTCAGCACCGATGGGAGCGCATGGACAACGACAGAACGGGTCGCCGATCAGGTCCATTACGAAGGGGTCACGGCCGGCTATGAACCCCGCGTGTACTCCCTGGCGGTGGATTCAGTGAATCGGATCCTGCTGGCTGTTGTGGTGAACGATAAACAGACGATTCTGTTTCAGTCCACGGATTCGGGCCGACACTTCACCCCGTCAGGGAACGTCTCTTCGCGCGCGTCGATTGGCGCACCTTTGCTGTTCGCAACCGAGGGGGGAGGCTTCGTCCTGCTCTTGTCGCAGGGGAGCCAGGCCGATGCAGCAGCCGGCAAGGGAGAGGTAACGCTCTCCTACAGCCAGTCCCGTGACGGCAAGACATGGAGTCCCCTGGCACCGTTCGTGACAGACGCGGATTCCATTCTTGCCCCGAGGCTGCTCCCGGCGCATGCGGGCCTCAAAGGCCGCGATTACGTCGTCTTCGAGGCGCCTTATTCCGCAAATGGCGCCCAGCCGACCTCGCAGATCTACCTTAAAGCGAGCGCGGACAGCGGAATCACCTGGGACCGTGCAAGACCACTGACCCTGACCTCACCGGCGTTCGGAGAACAGCCAGCCGGATTCAACAACGAGAGACCGCGCCTCGCTGCACTCCCCTCGGAGCTCGCGCTCTCCTGGGAGCGGACGAAGGCAGGGGACAACAGGTCGGAGATCTGGTCCGCCCGGCTCGACACGGGCGGATCCGTCCTCGGCGAGCCGAAGAAGGAATCCGCCGGAGCACCCTCACGCTTCTCGAGCATTCTGCGCCTCCACGGCAAAGATTATGTCCTCTACTCGGACGGCTCAGGACAGCATGCGGACGGCACCCAGGGCTGGAGCATCGAGCTTGGCGAAAGAGGGAACCCCGCCTCGCCCCAGCCGCTTGCGAATGTCGATCGCCAGTTCGACGCGTTGTTCCCGCACGCCGTGGTTTTTCACGATGCCCCCTACGTATTCTGGGAGAATTCGACGACAAAAGGGGGCGGAAGCGTGGCGGTCGTTCGGCTCCCGCCGGTCACGTCGGTGGGCGCTCCGGCGGTCGCGGCAGTGGACTTCAGCCCGGGTCAATTTACGAACAGAGACAGCGCCACCGTGAGGTGGTCGGAGCCGCAGCCGGTGGATGCAGCCGGAATCCAGGAGTACAGATACTCCTGGCTCTACAACGACGGCACCACGACACGGGAAATAGAAACGAAACCTGTGAAAGTGAGTGAGCCGCGGGAGTCCAGGATAAAGCTCGACAAGGACGGGACGTGGACTTTTTCCATCACCGCGAAAGACAACGCGGGAAACGTGACGAGAACGCCCGCCACTCTCTCCCTGACCCGGAAAGCCAATCCGCCCCGCCCGGTCTCATTCGAAGTTCTCGGCGATGGGGGAGATGTACTTCTCGAAGCCCACTTCGCACCGCCTGACAACCGTGACGTTCATTCTCACGAGCTGAACACCAATACGTTCACGCTGCGCTGGGTCTCTGCCGGTGACACTGATATCGTCGGCTACACGTACAACATCCAGCCTGGGTGGATATCCCTGGACGACTACCGCAGGTCTCCTGTCCCCCTGTCGCTTCCTCCCAATCGCGTCGTGACCACATCGACGGACGTCCCATTCGCGAACAAGGACAACGGGGTGTACGCGGTGACCGTACGGGCCATTGACCGTGCGGGGAATCTCAGCCCGCCCTCGACGATCGCCCTTGCTCTCAAGAATTACCAGGTCGTCACGCGCGTCGACTCCGTCGTCAGCTTCCAGAAGGACCCGTATTGGATCAGCGTCACGATCAATGGGCGGGGTTTTGTTGAAAATGGCACCATTCGCAAGATATATCTTGACCGAGGGCATTCGCATCCGCCTTGGGACATTGAGCTCAGCCCTGCCTCTCCCGTGACCGTGACTGACCGCCGTATCTCGGGCATTCAATTGGACCAGAATCGCGACTCAGGCTCCTACCGGGTGGGTTTTCTGCAGGTTCGGCCGAATGGTCAACAGGCAGTCTATTGGGCCACTACCCCTGTCGACGTCCCTCCGCGCTGGGTGCCGCTGATCCCGCCGAGCCTCTGGATCGCCGGTCGTTCGGCGTCGTATGTCGTGTCTTTCGAAACTCTCGTGATTGTCTTGATTCTCGTTATGCTCGGCACGTTTGCCTTCCTCGCGATCCGCCGCATCGGTGCCCTTGCGCTGGAGGGCGCGGCGGTCAACGCGCAGGTGGTTGCGCTCCTGGAGGGACGGCCCAACCTCGAATGGCAAGAAAGGAAAAAACGGATGCAAGAGTTGAAGAAAAAGGGCATGGGCCTCCGGCTCAAGTTTACGCTCCTCATGGTGGTGCTCGTCACGCTGATCGTTCTGATCGTCTCAATCCCGCTGGGCCTCATCATGGTCCAACGGCAGCAGGTGTCTCTGACAGATGGGCTCCAGAGCAAGGCGAATATCCTCCTTGGAGCACTCGCCTCGGGGGCGACTAGCCAGTTCAAGCAAGAAATTCAGGGCCTCGCTGCTGTGAAGGACATTCTTTCCCTGCGCACATCGATGACAGAGGGAACGTACACAACGATTACGGGACGATCCTTTGAGGCTGTTGATATCGCTTCGGCCAATCAGAGTCCGCCGATATCCGGGCCCAGCGAGGGCAAGGACTATGTGTGGGCAAGTGATCAGAAGAAGTATGTGGACGAGTTCAATGCCGGCAAATTCAAAATCACCCAGGAGCTGGTTGCCGACGAGTTGGCGAAACTGATCCCCGACCTTCAGAAGAAAATAGAAAGTGACGCCCTTGTCAAGCTCTCCGCCGATATTGATGAGTACCGCTCCTTGAGGGGTCAGTTCAAGAACCTTCAGGCGCGGACCGACGCCGTCTCGAAGACCCAGGCCGAAGAGCTGCGGCTTCGATTGATCGGGAAGCGCCAGGACATCGACGCGATGGCGCAGGCTCAGTACGGCAAGGTTTCCACGACAGAGCCGCTTGTGGCGGGCAAGCTCCGCTCGACCTACGTCTTCTACAAGCCGGTGATATTCTACAACGCTGCGGAGAACCTGGCGGACAGCGCCTTCTTCCAGGGCATGATCCGGGTCGAGGTCAGGACCGACGACATCAGCAAGAAGATCAGCGAGGCATTCGGAGCGATCCTCGGGATCGCAGGCCCGATCGCCCTTGCCGCGATCGCCCTGGGGATCCTCGGAGCCATCATCATGGCGAGCATCACCGTCACCCCCATTCGGCGCCTCGCCCGCGGCGTGGCGATCATCCGCGACACGGAAGACAAGGAGCAGCTGAAGGACCACAGCATCGAGGTCGGCACTCGCGATGAGATCGGTTCGCTGGCGGAAACGGTGAACGAAATGACTCAGGGGCTCGTGAAAGCTGCAATTGCGAACAAGGAGCTCCTCCAGGGCATCGACGTTCAGAAGAGGTTTCTCCCGCTCCTGAAGGAGAAGGCGGGCGGGGCGGCCAGCACGGCGGAAGAAGAGAACCCCCGGCTTGAGATCTTTGGTTACTACAAGGGCGCAAAGGGCGTTTCAGGCGACTATTTCGATTTCAGGAGGCTGGACGACACCTATTACGCTCTCATCAAGTGCGACGTGTCAGGCAAGGGGGTGTCAGCAGCCCTCATCATGGTGGAAGTGGCAACCCTCTTCATCAACTACTTCCGTGACTGGCCCAAGCGGAAGGACAACATCGCGCAGATCAAAGACCCGCAGGCACGGCAGCGAGCCCTCAAGGAGCTGGAGCGCCTCGAGCCTCTCGTCTATACGATCAACGACATGGTGGAAGAGCGCGGATTCATCGGGAAGTTCGCGGCGCTCACCGTGTGCTTGTACAATTCAGCCACGGGCGTTGTGACCGTCTGCAACGCGGGGGACACGCAGATCACGATCTACAGCGTCGGGAAGGGGACGATCACACACGGGAAACTTCCAGATTCACCCGCTGCCGGAATGTTTCCCACGATGCTCGTGGACATGAAGACTCCGTACAAGCAGGTTCAGCAGCGACTGGAAAACGGCGACGTCCTTTTCCTCGCGACTGACGGTTTTGAAGATGGTGTTCATACGCTCCGAAACGCCGATTTCCAGGAAATGAAATGCGACGAGCCGGGACTCGCCGTGGACCAGGAGCACCTGGGAACTCACAAGAAGGGCGAGTCCAAAGAGCGTTTCGGCGCCGTGCGCGAGGACGACGTCATCAACGCAGTCTTCAACCGGAGGAAATACACCCTTGTCCGGAATCACAACGCTCTTGCCAATGAGGAGCTTGTGTTCGACTTCTCCACCTGCAAGGGAACCGCGAAAGAGGCGGTCCTGGCCCTTGTGGCCGTCGAGAAGATATACAGCATGGTCCCTGATCCACGGCTGGGGGAAGAGAGCAAAGTGAAGATGGAGGCAAAAGTCGCAGATTTCCTGAAAGAGCATTTCCTTCAGTACCAGAGGTATTTTTCACACCACGTGGAGGGCGAAAAGACGACCGAATATGTCACCTTCACGCACGCCATGGAAGACGAGCAGTACGATGATCTCACGATTCTCGTGCTGCGACGGAAATGAGGAGACACATGAACAGGACACTGATTCTGGCTGCTGCGGCCGTTTTCACCTGCGCACTCGCCTTCGGGCAGAGCCCTGCAGTTTCCCTGCAGAACCAGGAGGATTCGACCTTTTACTACGTGATCGATCCGAAGGAACTCGCGGGCCTGAGTGCCGGAAGCCCGCTCCTGGCAAGCAAGGTGGCGGCATACCTCTCCACGCCGGACGCGGGCACGACCTTCGCCTCTCTTGCGCCTCAGGCAGAGGAGAAACTCACCGGCCTCACGGAGGGCGCGCACCTGCTTGTAGGCTTTTTCGCGCAGCTCGATGCGGATGATTTCCCCGTCCGCGTCGTGGCCCTGCAGGCCGACAGCAGCGTCGGGGAGCGATTCTACGCCGTATTTGCGACTCCGGCACAGCTCAACGCGCGCCGCGGGGTGGGGAAGCTCGCCCAGTTTTCACGCCCGGCCGCGGCGCAGGGAACGACCGTCGCGTCGAATCAGATCGCGGGCGCTGCGGAGTCGGGCCAGAGCGCGGGCGGACAGGTCGGCATCACGGCTCTCCCCGCTATCGCCGTTTTCTCACCCGCATACGACCCATCGGTGTTCAGCCGTGAGAGCAATGCAGGCTTCACGGTGCTGCCGATCTCCGAATCGCGCGCCTGGACTCAGACGGGAACCCGGATCGCCTCCGTGCAGGGCACGCTCGACTCCGCGGGCCTGAAGCTCGTGCTGAATGTCCCCGGCGGCTTCTCATCTTCGGTTTCATACTTCCTGTACGTTTTCGACACACGCGCAGCCGGCAGGGAAAACCCCCTCACGATGGAGATCGAGCCGTTGGCAAGGAGCGATCGGGGAGCATGCATCCTGTGGCAGAAGGGTTCGGATCCCCGTCTGCTGGGGACCGTGATAACTTCGGCGACCGCTGTTGAGCTCGACGTGGGGACAGATGACCTGGCGTCAGGGGTGCTTGCGGCTGCCGGAAACACACCGACGGTGGATCTCACGGCTGGCTGGTTCGACAGGGCCCTGGGGATCTGGGAGGAGTTCTATTACACCACGTTCCCGGCACCCACCATGGGCGCTACACGTTGAAGCGGATGAGGAGCACGTCGCCGTCCCGGACGACGTACTCCTTGCCCTCCAGCCGGAGCTTGTTCGCCTTCTTTGTCGCCGCAAAGTCGCCGCATTCGAGCACATCCTTCCACTGGGCGACCTCCGCCCTGATGAAGCCTTTCGCGAGGTCGGAATGGATCTCCCCCGCGGCGCCGAGGGCTGTCGTGCCTTCGCGGATGCTCCATGCCTTGCACTCGTCTTTCCCCACGGTGAAGAAGCTCACCAGGTGGAGTGTCGAGTAGACGTGCCGGAGAAACCGGTTCCTGGCCGGCTCTTCGAACCCCAAGTCCGCGAGAAAATCCTTCTGGTCGGCGGCGGGAAGCTGTGCGATTTCCATCTCCAGGTCGCCCCGGATGGCGAAAGTGTCCACGCCGCCTTCCGCGGCCTCGCGGAGAAGGTCCTCGTGAGGCAGGGAGGTCTCGCCGGTGTTGATGATGACGAAAATCGGCTTCGCGGTGAGAAAGCCGAAGCCGGCAAACATTCGGGCATCTTCAGGAGAGAAGAACCCGGCGCCAAGTGGCTTGCCGGTGCCCAGCCGGTCGACGATCTGGCGCAGGACATGGTATTCGCGTCCGTCTCTCTTGGCCTCCTTGTCCAGGCGCTCCAGCCTCTTTTCCGCGATCTCGTAGTCGCCAAACACAAGGGAATCGGTGACCTTGCGCAGGTCCCGCAGCGGAGTGGAATCCTCGAGGGCCGGCATCACCGCATCGCTCGAGAATGCCCTGATCACGATCGTCACGGCATCCGCCCGCCGCACGTCCGCAAGGCTCGCGGCGGTAATCCCCCCCTCCTCGTCATGGTCCAGCGGCAGGTCCTTGAACAGCACGCTTGCATGCGTGAGCTTCTTCGGCTCGTACAGGCTCGCCAGGCTGTCCAGCCTTTCGTCGGGTACCTTCACCTCGGAGAGTGCCGCCTGTTTCCGGCCGCCGGCCGCGTCTCCCGTGATGGATGCCTGTCCCGTAAGCGCATTGAAGATCGTGGTCTTGCCCGAGCGAGCCAGGCCGATGATCGCGGTTTCCATTCATTCTCCTTGATTGCGCGTGTCGGACGGCAGTATAAACACGTGAGTCCAGGGAGGCAATGCCGAAAGACGTGAGAAGGCGAATCCCGGCGCGGATCGGATGTCGCGGGACATGAAACCACGGGCGCGCGCGCGCTATTTCTGTGAATCCTGCGGAGCCGAAGTCCGCGCCGGGGCGTCGACGTGCCCCTCCTGCGGCAGCGTGTTCACCGCCGTGCGCTGCCCGGAATGCGGGTACGAGGGAGGGGCACCCGAGTTTCGCTCCGGCTGTCCGGTCTGCGGATACCGAACGAAATCGGAGGAATCGTCGTCATCGGGACCTGCCGGGGGCCGAGCCGGAAAGCCCGGCATGCCCCCGGGCTTCTACCGTGCCGCCATCCTCGTGCTCGGCGCCCTCATCCTGGGGCTCATTGTTCTTCTCGTCCTGCGGGGCTGAGCCGCATGGGCGGAGCCTGAGGGGCTGAGCCTCAATAGAGGAACCCGAGGCCCCCTCCGCCCATGAAATAGTAATTGTTCGAGTCCTGGTACTCGCCGGCAAAGATGCCGGAGAGCATGAGGCTCGTGCCGGGGATGAGCCAATGGATTTCCGCGCCCGCCTCGAAGGGGATCGGCGAGCTCAGGAAGGCGATGCCGCCGGGAAGCTGCTGGGTACGGGTGCTCGCGGAAATCCCTGCGCTCACGGACCCCAGATCCAGGAGGACTCCCGCGCGAACGTAGAGCCACGCAACGGGTCCAAATTGCGGCGTGATGCCGTCCGCCTGGAACAGGTAGGGATACCACAGGGACCCGGTTGCCCCGAAGGAGAGCAGTCCGCTCAGCGCCCCCACGGTGAGCTGGAGGGGCAGCTCCACGCTGATTCCCGTGAAGTTGGCGAAAGTGTCCGTCATGAGCGGACCCACGCTTGCCTGGGTGGTGGAGATCTGTCCAGATAGCTTTACCTGGACTGCTGCGGACGTGCCGATTCCGCCGTGCGGCACGAGCAGATTCCAGCGGGCTGCAATGCTCGCGGTGAGAGGAAGGACCGTGGAGGTTGCGATCAAACCGGCCGAGGCGTCTAGCTCCATCCCCGGGGCCACGCCGATGCGCATCCCCAGCAGCACGGGCGCCTGGATGCTGGAGAGATCAGGGATTGCGATTCCGGCCCCCAGGACACCGAGCTGGAAGTCACCCTGCGGGAGTATCTCCGCGACCGGCGCATAGAGGAGCCCTGAACTCCCACTCCAGACACTTCGTGGGGCGACTTTGAGCGAGCTGTCCACGGTGAACTGCGTCTCCCTGGTCACGGGAGTCTCCGCACCCGGGCCGGTCGCGACCACCTGCAAAGTGTACACGCCGTCAAAGAGCGCCTGGCCGGTCGAGGAATGCACGTCCCAGCTGAATGACTGATCCCAAGCGGTGAAATCGGGGAGCTCGCGCGTGAAGACATCGCCGCCAGTTGCGTCCAGCACGTGGATCGTCCCCGTTCCCGGTCCAGTCACGGAGAAGTTCGCTTCGATCGACCCGATCAGCCCCGGATTCGCAGGGTTGACAACGGTTTTCGGGATGGAAAAGGCAGTAATGTCGAAGGGGGCCGGCTCGAGGCTGACGGACAATGCCGTGACGGCCTTCTCTGCGATGACCACCGATGTCGTGTAGGGGGTGTATCCGAAGGATTTCACCACGACCTCGTGCGTTCCGACGGAGACCTGCTGTGTTCCCTGGGGGATGACCTGGCCGTCCAGGGTCACGCTGATGTCGGACGGAACAGCGGAGATCTGGAGGAACCCGATGATCTGGGAGAGGGTCGTCTGGTACAGGAGGGGATCACCATTGAACTCCACCCATGCGGAGCTTTCATAGAACCCTGATTTCCGGAGGAGGATCCGGTGCCAGCCGACGGAGATGTCCTCCATGACGTATGGCGACAGTCCCTTGAAGTCTCCGTCGATCCAGACTTCGGCAGAGGAGGGATCCGACAGCACCTGCAAGCCCTTGCTGCTGCCCGGCGGGTTTTGCGTCGGCTCCTGCGGCGGGCTGCCTGCAGACTTCTGGGATGACGCGGGGGCGCCCTGCGTCGATATGACCTTGCCGAGTGTCGCTCCCTTGGAAGTCGCACAGGAGGCGGCGAAGAGCACGACGCCCGCGCAGATCGCCGCAAGCAGCATTCGCATCGCGGCCCGAGTCCTCATGGACTGATTCTATCTCTCCCCCGGGGCGGAGTTCAAGGCGGATCGACGGACGACGCCCGCTCAAAATCAGCTGCCTGCTCGGCCTTTGACCGGTTGCGCGATTCGCCGATATATGAATCAGTACAGCCATGGCCGGATCCAGGCGCGCTCCGATCCTCGCTCTTGTGACCATTCTCTGCTCTGCAGGCGCCTTCGCGCAGGCACCGGGAGCAAATGCGCCTTCGGCGCCGGGAGCCACGGGCGTCCAGGGCGCTGCAGGCACCGCCTCCGCAGCCATGGCGCTGCCGATGAGCTTTCGGAACGTTTCCCTCGGTATGGGGCTCGACCAGGTGAAAGCGGCGTTGAAGGCGGACCCGCTCTTCCGCTATCGCGGGGACCCTGACGTGAGCTTCCTCCCCCAGACCAGCCAGTACCTCATTGAGTGTGAAGGTTCCACCTACCTGCGCCGCGCGTACTTCCAGTTCGCCGACAGCCGCCTTTTCATCATGATCCTCGTGCTCGATGCCCAGAAGCTGGACCATTATTCCCTCTTCAGCACGCTGACGGCCAAGTACGGCCAGCCGACCAGCCTGAGCCCGGAGGAGAGCGTCTGGCAGTCGGATCCCGTGCGTTTCTCTCTCGAACGGCCGCTCACCGTCAAGTACATCGACAACAAGACCTTTGCCGCAATTCTCGCCAAGGGCGGCGCGCAAAAAGACCTCGACCAGCTCTCCCGAGAGAAGTTCCTTGAGCAGTTCTAGCGCCTCTGTGCCGGGAGGAAATGCGCCTTCGGCGCCGGGAATCCTCCTCAAGGAAGGTCGGGATGGTCCAGTGCGCCGTCGGCATCACCCGTGGATCTATAGCCAGGCCGTTGCACAGGCCGATGAGTCCGCTCCCCCTGGGGCCCTCCTTCCTGTCCGCGCCGCCGACGGTTCGGTGATCGGGTGGGGCCAGCACTCACCCGAAAGCCTGATTGCCGTGCGGATGGTATCGTTTGCCCCTGAAAAACCCGCTGAAGACTGGATCGAGCAGCGGCT
>JBEKXR010000092.1:0-10504 GCA_049511935.1 Spirochaetia bacterium
ACCCCCGGGAGGTGCCCGCGGGGTACGACTTCCTCAACCTCTCGCACCAGTCCTGGTGCCATCCCTGCGACAGCGCCGCGGTCATGGACGCGAGCTTCCTCGACCTCTACGACGAGGCTCTGACGCGCTGCGTCGTCATGGTGGGCGACGTCTATCTCGCCCTGTCCGGGCAAGCGCCCCTGGAGGGCCTCGCCTCGCGTCTCGGTGATGAGAGCCTCGATACCGGTCGGGAGAACTGCACGCCGATCCACTCGAAGCCGCTGCCCCTTCGCGAGATCATGGACGAGCTGTACAGGAAGATGGAGGCGGAGTTGAGCGGTTGATCGACCTAGATGCGGGTCACCTCGGCGAGCACTGCCGGTATGTCGTTGGTAGGGAGCGAGCAGGTGAAGTCCCTGCAGACGGAGGCGGTTGCTCTCGCGTTCGAAGGCTTCAATACGAGCACCGCGTTCGGGAGATAGCTGCGGCGGAGCACATGGAGCATCTCCTTCGTGTCCGGTGCGGCAGGATCTCCGGCAACCACGACCTCGAATGTGGGGCCTGCGGCGAAGTCCGCGGCCGCAAGGAAGAATGAAAAGGAGAAAGCGTCAGAGCTCGCGCTTTCCGGGTACAGCCCGAGGAGTTGTTCCGCTTTCACTTCGTAGTCCAGCCGGCCGGTCATCCGGTTCAGCTTGAGCAGGAGGAGCGTCCCGACCGAGTTGGCCGATGGGATGACGCCATCTGTGAACGACTTTCGGCGCGTCACTTCCCCTCCCCCTCCCGTGGAGAAGAAACCGCCCGATTCCCGATCCCAGAAATGCTCCAGGAAGTACTCGGTCAGCGCGATACACTCCTGCAGCCACGCATGGTCAAAGGTCGCCTCGTACAGCTCGAGAACCCCCCAGGCAAGGAAGGCATAGTCATCTGCGAACCCGCTGATCGCCGACTCTCCGTCCCGGTGACGGTGGAGGAGGCCCCCGTCCGCTGACCGCATCTGCCGGGTGATGAACCGCGCCGCCGCTTCTGCGGACTGGACGAGTGACGGCTCACCGAAGGCGCGGCCCGCGCGCGCAAGGGCCGCGATCATCAGCCCGTTCCAATCCGCGAGGATCTTGTCGTCCCGGAGCGGCCGCGGGCGGCGCGCGCGCGCGCCGAGAAGCACGGCCTCCGCCTCGCCCGCCGGCATCCTGTCGGAGATCGCCCGGTGCAGGATGTTCTGACCGGTGGCGCTCACGCCATAGCGCGCGCAGAAGGCGTCGGCCCTGCTTCCCAGGAGGGAGCGCACCTCGGCTTCGGTCCAGACATAGAACCTGCCTTCCACTCCTTCACTGTCGGCATCTTCCGCAGTGGCGAACGCGCCCTCCGGCAGGGCGAGATCCCTCAGGACGTACTCGCAGATCTCCTTCGCGGTTTCCTTCCATGCCTCCGTGCCGGTCGCCTGCCAGGCTTCGGTGTAGGCAAGGCAGTGGAGCGCCTGGTCGTACAGCATCTTCTCGAAATGGGGCACGAGCCAGCGCGTATCCGTGGAATAACGATGGAAGCCGAACCCCACCTGGTCGTAGATCCCGCCGCTTCGCATTGCGGCAAGAGTCCGCTCGACCATCTCGCGCGTCTCGGCATCACCGTCCCTGCGCCAGGAGCGCAGGAGCACGCCGAAGAGCGTCGGCATCGGGAACTTCGGCGCACCTCCGAACCCGCCGTGCCTGCTGTCGAAGGTGCCGGCGAGCGCTCGGGCGGCGCGGAGCACCGCGCCCGGCTCCACGACGAAGCCCGGCCCGGCGTACCGGTCGATCTTTCCGATCTCCGCCGCAATCGCGTCGGCCGAACGGACGACCTCCCCGCGGCTGTTTTCCCATAAGTCGCGAATCCTCGGGACCAGCTCGAGCATCCCCATCCGGCCGTACGCGCTCTCACGAGGGATGTACGTCGCGGCGTAGAACGCCTCGCCGTCAGCGGTCAGGAGGATCGTCAGAGGCCACCCGCCCGTCCCCGTGAGCACCCGGCTCACATTCATGAAATGCTCGTCGAGATCCGGCCGCTCCTCGCGGTCCACCTTGATGGAAATGAACGACTCGTTCATCAGGGCGGCCACGCCGGGGTCCGCAAATGACTCGCTTTCCATGACGTGGCACCAGTGGCAGGTGGAATAGCCGATGGAGAGGAAGACCGGCTTGTCGTCGCGCCGTGCCGCCTCGAAGGCTTCCTCCCCCCACGGGTACCAGTCCACCGGGTTGTCGGCATGCTGGAGCAGGTAAGGGCTTTTCTGCGCCCCAAGGCGGTTCATGCCGATTTTCCAGTCAAGGGCAGACGGGCCCCGTTGATCGTCGCAGCCTCGTCCGAGCAGAGGAAAAGCATCGCGGCCGCGATCTCTTCGGCAGGCGTGGATTTCCCGTACGGTTTTCTGGGTTCCCTGCCGCGCGTTTCCGGAAAGTCTATTGAATCGACGACGACAAGGTTGGCCGTCGAGCCCGTTCCCCGCAGCTCGTCGGCGAGGGCCAGGACAAGCGCATCGGAAGCAGCCTTCGCCATCGAGTAGAGCGCGCTCTTTGCCGTCGGTGCCTGCGCTTTCGGCGAAGTGACGCCGATGAACCGTGCCCCTCCTGCCTTCAGCGTCCCGGCAAACGCGCGCACCACGCTCAGCGTCGTGCCGACGAGCACACCCTGCAGCTCGTTCCAGTCGGAGAGGGAGACTTCCGCGAGCGAAGAACCAGCCTTGTACCCGCCGACCAGGTGCAGGACGACATCCACTCTGCCGAACTTCATCCGTACCGCCTCGGCCCACGCCTGCGCAGCTGCCGAATCCCCGAGGTCCACGCCGGACGCGAGACGAGAATCTGGAGGGACACCGATGGTATCCAGGAGCTGGATGAGCTTCTCCTCGGATCTGCCCGCCAGCGCGAGTGAAGCCCCCGCAGCAAAGAACGCGCGCGCCACGGTCGGTCCCAGCCCCCCCGCGGCCCCGGAAATCGCCACAATCTTTCTCGTCGCCACTCTCAACCCTCCTCGACAATTTGAGTATAGTATCCGCATGAGGAACACGAACGGGCAACAACCGGCCGATCTCTCCTCCGCCGTGACATTGAGTAACGGGGTGCCGATTCCCTGGCTCGGCCTGGGAGTCTTCAAGTCGCCACCGGGCCGGGAGACCGAGCAGGCGGTGCGGTGGGCGCTGGAAATCGGCTATCGTCACGTGGACACCGCCGCGCTCTACGAGAACGAGGCGGACGTCGGGCGCGCGCTCGGAGACAGCGGCGTGCCCCGCGACAAGGTGTTCATCACGACGAAGGTATGGAACTCGGACCAGGGATACGAGCAGACCCTGAAGGCATTCGACAGCAGCCGAAGAAAGCTCGGCATCGACGTGGTGGATCTCTACCTCGTGCACTGGCCGGTGCGGGGAAAATACAAGGATACCTGGAAGGCCCTGGAAAAGCTTCTGGCCGACGGAAAGGTCAGGGCCATCGGTGTGAGCAACTTCCTGGTGCACCACCTGGAAGACCTGTTGAAATCCTCCTCAGTCACTCCGGTCCTGAACCAGGTGGAGTTTCATCCCTTCCTGGTGCAGAAAGAGCTCCTCGATTTCGATGCGCGCGCGGGGATACGGCACGAGGCGTGGTCTCCCCTGACCAGGGGCCGCAGCCTCGACCACCCGGTGATCATGGAAATCGCAAGGAAGCATGGAAAGACCAGCGCCCAGGTGGTGCTCCGCTGGGACCTGCAGCTCGGCGTGGTCACGATTCCGAAATCCGTGCACCGCGAGAGGATACTGGAGAACAGCAGGCTCTTCGATTTCGAGCTCGATGCGGAGGACATGGCGCGGATCACGGGCCTGGACGCCGGCGCCCGCATCGGGCCCAATCCTGACACAATCACGTTTTGAAGGTAGTATAGCCTCCATGTCACGCCCTGCTGATGCCTACCGGAGAGAACAGAGCGCGTGGAAGAAGCCAAAGCAGCAGAGGGATCCGAGCATCCGCGGATTCATCAAGGAGACGAGCCGGGACACCGGGTACCGCAAGGCCGCCCAGTTCCTCATGCTGCTCGGCAAGGACGAGGCGGCGCGCGTCCTTCGGCACCTGTCGGCGGAGGAGGTCGAGGGCATCACGCGCGAGATCGCGCGGACCCAGCACATCGAGGAAAAGGAAGCCTCCAAGATCCTGGAGGAGTTCGGGTACATCCGGGAGACCAAGGACCTCATCGCGAGCGGCGGGATCGAGAAGGCGCAGGAAATGCTCGTCGCCTCCATCGGCAAGGAGAAGGCGGACGCGATCCTCGAGCGGGTGCGCAAGGACATGGCGCCGCCCCCCTTCACGTTCCTGCAGGACATCGACGTGCACCAGGCCATTTCCCTTGTGCGCAGCGAATCGGTGCCCGTGGTCTCGCTGATCCTCGCACACCTGGAGCCGAAGCTCGCCGCGCGGATCCTCCAAGCCTTGAGCCCCGAGGTGCAGAGGGAGATCATCCCGCGAATCGCGAAAACCCTGAAGGTCGACGCCGAGGTGCTCCGAAAAGCGGAAGAAGCCCTGCGCACCAAGGTGCGTGACCTGGCCGAGCCGGTCACCGAGGAGGTGGACGGGAAGGCGGCCCTCACGGAGATCCTGCGCTACATGGACCCCTCGAAGGAGCAGGCGATACTCGCGGAGCTGGAGCCGAACACCGCAAACCAGATACGGAAAAAGCTGTACACGATCGACGTCGTCTTCCAGATGCCCGACAAGGACCTGCAGAGGGTCCTGCGGGATTACGCGGACAAGGAGCTTGCCCTGGTGCTCCGCGGGGCGGAGGAAAAGACGCGCCAGCGGATGCTCGCCTCGGTCTCCGAGCGGCGTCGCGGCCTCATCCGGATGGAAGAGGAGTTCAGCGGTCCGGAACGCAAGGCGGACCTGGATCGCGCGCAGCAGGACTTCCTGGAATACATTCAGCTGCTCGAGCAGAAAGGCGAGATCGTCATCCTGCGCGAGCGCGACGAGTTCGTCTGAATCGGTTCCGGTGCCGCCGTGCGTCCGCCTCCATCATTTCGAAGTACATCCGCCAGCGCATTGTGCAATACGCAAGAAACGCAATCACCTTGCACTTTCGGCGTTTTTCACAATGTGTGGAAAGGTGGGTACAAACCGTTTCGAGGGTATGCAGGGCTTCGGTTATTCAGGTACTGCCGCTCCAATCGTTCATGCGCGATTTCGACGACTGGATCCTCCACCGACAATCAAAGGTGCGGATCAACTACCGGCGGCTTGCCCGCGTGGCATGGCATCGCTAAGATGCGGCCATGGAAACGGTTGCGATTTCCGACATCGGGCGGCATGTCGACCAGGAGGTCGAGATCCGCGGCTGGCTGTACAACATCCGGTCCAAGGGCAAGATCGCGTTCCTCCAGCTCCGCGACGGGACAGGGAGGATCCAGGCTGTCGCCGAGGAAGCGGGCTGCGGCGCCGAATGCCTCGCCCGCATTGCGGGGCTGAAGATGGAAGCCTCGGTGAAGGTCCGCGGCAGGGCGCGAAGGGACGAGCGCGCGCCTTCCGGCTTCGAGCTCACCGTGACGGGCGTGGAGGTGGTGCAGAACCCCGCCGACGACTACCCGATCTCCAAGAAGGAGCACGGCATCGACTTCCTCCTGGAGAACAGGCACCTGTGGCTCCGATCGAGCAGGCCGAATGCGATCATGAGGATCCGTGACCAGGCGATCACCTCGTTCCGCGCGTTCTTCCATGAGCGGGGCTTCCTCCTCATCGACACGCCCATTCTCACCGGTTCCATCGGAGAAAGCGCCGGCACGCTGTTCACCGTTCCCTATTTCGACCTGGGAGACGCGTACCTCGCGCAGACCGGACAGCTCTACCTCGAGGCGGCCTGCATCGCCTATGGCAAGGTCTACAACTTCGGCCCCACATTCCGGGCGGAGAAATCCAAGACACGGCGGCACCTCACGGAGTTCTGGATGCTGGAGGCCGAGGTGGCCTACGCGGACAACGACGACAACATGCGCCTGCAGGAAGACATGGTGAGCAGGGTCGTTGCCGACGTATGTGCAAATTGCGGTGCTGAGCTCGCGGCGCTGGAGCGCGACGTCGTGCCCCTGAAAAAGGTGCAGCCTCCCTTCATCCGCATGGACTACGGCGAGGCGGTGAAAACACTCCAGGGGAAAGGCAGCACGATCCAATGGGGCGACGACCTCGGCGGCGAGGACGAGACGGTCCTCACGAAGCTTCACGAGAAACCGATTTTCGTCATGAACTATCCGAAGAAGGCGAAAGCCTTCTATATGAAAGAGAACCCGCAGAACCCCGAGACGGTGCTCTGCTCGGACCTGCTCGCCCCCGAGGGCTACGGCGAAATCATCGGCGGATCTCAGCGCGAGGACGTACTGGAGAAGCTGCTTTCACGGATCCACGAGGAAAAGCTGCCCGAAGAGGCGTACGGCTGGTACCTCGACCTGAGGAAGTATGGCTCGGTGCCGCATTCGGGCTACGGGATCGGGCTCGAGCGCACCCTCGCATGGATCTGCGGGAGCCAGCATATTCGCGAGTGCATCCCGTTCCCGCGGACGATATCCAGAATCTATCCGTAGACAGACCTGAGCGCCTCGGCGGCATACACCGCGAAATCCTCCGGCAGCTCATGTCCGGTACCTGCCATAGTCCGGGTCTGTATGAGCGCCCCCGCAGATTCCAGTGCTTCTATCACGGGCCGGGTGAGGGTGTTTTCCGGATCACTCTCGCCCACAAGGAAAACACCGCGGGTATGCCGGGGGACCGCCACGAGACCGGTCACGTCGAATCCAGAGGGAAAGCTCGGAATCACGCAGAGCCATGGCAGCCCGGCCTCGTTCGCAATCTCCGCGGCAAGAGGAGCACCTTGAGAGGCGCCGGCCACCACCATGCGCGCGGGATCGAGCCCGCGGCGCGTGCGGCACTCCGCGATGTGCGTGCGGACCTCCCTGTGCGCAACTTCCGTGTCGTCCCAGCACCAGCTCGCGCTGTCCCACGGCTGGGACGATTGCGGCACCACAAGGGTCCAACCCTCGTCGACCAGCGGCCTCCAGTGTTCAGCGATTCGTCGGGCTGAATCTCCGCGGCGGTGGAGCACGACCAGCGTCTGCTGGTCCCTGAGCGCGGAAGACGGGGAGAGAACAACACATTGGGGACGCGCGTCAGCCCGGCGCCGCCCGCGGCGGTCGGCACATTCCCTGCGGATCAAAGCCAGCTCGGGAAGGCTGCGCACTGTCTCCAGGTCGGGGTCGGAATCAAGCGCTTCCGGGTTGAACCAGACGCCGTCCTCGAGTCCGGCTTCCAGCGCGGCAACTGCTCCCCGCGGGTCTCCACGAAGACTCAAGAGACACGCCCTGCGGTACCACGTGCGGACCGGCTCGTCTTGCAAGAACATGCGTTTCCAGTATACACCGTCAGCACAGCCAAATTTGTGGATACTTTATGTATACCACTATGGACTTACGTGCCTTTGCCAAGAAAGACTATCAATCGGACCAATGATACCGTTCTATGGGTGAGATCGGATAGTCGTCTGTGAAAAGAATACCCCTATGCCCGAGATTCTCCCAGTTGTCAGATGGACAGAGATTGACGCCGCACTTACCCAAGCTACGTCCCTGACCGATCCCAGATACAGCCTAAGAAGTGCGGATACATGTAATATATGAAGATGAGGCTCTCGCAGAGCAGCAGAGGGAACAACGGTCATAGGCACTCCTGCTCTGAAGTCAGGGTCAGGGTATCCAAAAACGAGAACACGGCAGACGTTCTACGGCTTGAGATTGGATTGCGATATAAGAACCGCAAAGCTCCCACGCTCTCTGAAGACCTTCATAAGAATCACGAAGAAGTCCCACTCTGTAAGAACATGAATACGAACTCTTCAAACGGGAATACTATCTACAGAGGGATTGAACAAGCCGATAGCTCGGATGCCTCAAGACTACAGGCAAAGGGGAGAATATGACAGGTAGGGCAAGGGGCAAGTTAGCAAGGTGGGCAAAGACTTACTACAGGGAGCAAATGGACTTACCGGGTTGGCTAATGTTGAAAGCCGAAGCGGAAGAGGTCTTGAATGAAGCGGAGTCATCAGAAAATTTATCTGAAGATGATGAATATGAAATCCTTCAGCAAATCATCATGCTGCTTGTAGATGACATAGCGGAAGGCGAGTTCAAACAAATTTTCTTTGGGGAAAAGTAGGAAATGCTATCTTTGGTTCCTCCTACAGGCTTCCCCCGGCAGAGCCGAAAAGGGAGCCTCTACTTTTCAGGGTTTCGCACAGGTAAGAGCATTCCCAAAACCGCTCATTCAGAGAAGCCAAAAGAGTATTACAAACTCATAAAAACTCTGTATCCCGGACGAAGATACTTGGAGTTGTTCGCTCGGGGTGAGAAGAGGAAGGGGTGGACAAGTTGGGGAGATGAGGTTTAGAATCTGACATTGTTGTTGAAAGGGCGGGATGATGGAAACAAAAGCGGTAAAAAGAACACTTTCAAAAATCTCGGCTATCAGGAAGCAATACCAATTCACGTGTTGGTTTGATGCAAATGTGGATATAGAAAAAGAAGTTGGGGAGGCGCGAAATCAATGCAGAGTGGTGTCGCCATGGGATGTTCGTTGCACTCTCGGTGATTGGAGCGCAGTAGTCACTGGGACGATCTATGATGAAGAATGGAACAAGAAGGTTGTAGAGTGTGTGCGGTCCCATCTTCTCATGCACGGATGGACACGCGGGGAAGAATAAGCCTCCCGACATTGACTGCTTCTAATGCTTGCCAGAGTGTGGGGAACTTATGTTTACTTTTGTGGCAGAGACTAAGGAATGAGATGATGTTCCCTCACCTTCTGTTTCACTCTAGCGAGATTGAACCTGTCGCTGGAAATAAACTCAGCAAGGATGTTTCCCTGCTCAATCGTATATTCGTCCCTCTCGCAATACTTTGCGACCTTGTACTCGCCGTTCAGAACCACGACCGTTAGATTTCTTCCAGACATTTTAGACTCCCTTTCCTAAAAGCGCCGAGATAACGTATGCAGTTGCATGAAGGCTCGATGCAAACGAAAGCGATTTTTTGGCAAAAGGTTCAACCTTCTGCCATTTCAGGCTATTTGAGGAGAGCCTTGCCGATCCTCTCGCCGATGCCGCAGGAACTTGCCGTAGCTGCTCTTTCGGCTATAACCGCAAAGAGAGAGCAGTTGATGAACGTCCTTGAACCTTCCACTTCTTTCCTTGAGATAGGCGGACGTTTTCCTGAAGGGGACGTAATCGGAAATCTTATTGCGATAAGGAACAGAAACAAAGGGAATCTCTTGTTTATGGGGTGAAAGAATAGACACGATGACCCTCCTTTTAGCGAGAACTTCTATACCGCCCAAGCAAGCTAGAGGCATTCAAATCGGCGGTGAAGTCAAGAACCCTGCCAAAAGTATAGCATACGATGAAGGATTTATCTAACGTTTTTGGGAAGACAAAGAAGAACGACTTATTTAGAAAGTGAGTATCAACTCGGATGAGCACTTGATCGCTGCATGAGTCATTTTACTCCTTCCTGAAAGGTGTCCCCCCTTCATCCTTCAACCCAAGCATTTTCTTGTACAACGTCGGATTCTTGCGGATTCTGCTTGCAATACCACGTGAAATGTCTTTGATCCTTTCCCTTTGCTTGAGATCCTTTGCCTCCTCAAGCAACTCACATCGCAACAGGAACTCCTCCATCAACACTAACAGGGGATGCTGTTTGAACGCAAAGTCAAAATCAACTAGGACATTGGGATCGCCTTGTGCCGAAACGAGAGAACAGAGAATAAACTGAGCCAAAGCCTTTTCGAAAAGAGTCGCGTCAAGGCTTTTGAAATCCGGAAGCATAGACTCGTATATTTCCTTCAAGAACTTTGAGCCGTAGTGCATCTTGAATACCTCTACAATCGAGAGGTAGGTTATTATTTCCGGTGTTTTGAAGGCTCCTTTCGCCTCCATTATGAGTAGAGGTACGGAGAGCGCGAAAACTGCAACAGCCTTTTGGAGTAGTTCTTTTCGTATTCGGGAGTGGGTTCTATAGGAAGACTGTATTAGATACCCAAAGTGAAGCAATGCCAGTAATCTATTTCGAAGATCAAGGAAAGGAATCCTGTCGAAGATTGCTGGCAGAATGTCTTCATTATCCTTCCTGATCCCGCAGTAAAAATAAAGAACCTGATCCCACCACGGATGTGGGAACGATTCTACCATGGTGTCCATTTTACTCTTCAGCGTTAGATGGTTAGCCACTAGGTATTCTTGGAAGGATAAGTGTCGGAATTCATACTCATTTGATTCATTCAGAAGTATGAGGTTGGTATCTTTTACCAGCTCATCTAGCATCCTTTCATGATCAATGGATCTGCCGAGCCTTAGGGTTGTTTGTGCAAAGACCGACTTGAGTTCTTCAGGAATACATGACAAGCGGTTGTTTGTATGAAGAAAGAGAGCAAGATCCGTAAGGAAGGTTTCTTTGTCGTTTGCCTTGTAGAATGAGTCGATATGCCTATCAAGG
>JBEKXR010000093.1:0-10186 GCA_049511935.1 Spirochaetia bacterium
GGGATCTGGGTGATTTTCGCCGCCGTGTCCGGTGGCACCTACCTGCTCCCGCGCAACATGTCCAATCTCTTCCGCCAGTCGGTGTTCACCGCGATCCTGGCCATCGGGATGCTGAACGTCATCGTCTTGGGCCACATCGACCTGTCGGTGGGATCCATCGCGGGGCTGTGCGGAGGTATCCTTGCCATCGCGAATGTCTGGAAGGGATCGACGCCGGGGGTGGCGATCCTCATCACAGTGGCCGCCGGCATGGTCCTCGGTTTCTGGAACGGCTGGTGGATCGCCTATAGGAACGTGCCCTCGTTCATCGTCACCATGGCAGGCCTTCTCGTCTTCCGCGGCATCCTGGTCGGCATCACGGATGGCATCACGATCGGGCCGTTGAGCCCGTTCTTCGGGCTGATCGGAAAGGACTTCCTTCCGTCTCTCGTGGGTATCGTGCTCGGCGCGGTAGTCATCGTGGTACTTCTTGTGCGCCAGTACAGCGAGCGGGCGGGCAAGGTGCGCCACGGCTTGGCGGCCGCCCCTATGCGCTCCGACATTCTCAAGAGCGTGTTCTTCTCCCTGCTCATCGTGGTCTTCGTTGTCGTGATGAACGCCTACCATGGGGTCCCGAACCCCGTGCTGATCGTCCTCGTGCTCTTCGTGATATTTACATTCGTTACCACACGGACCGTGTTCGGCCGCCGCATCTACGCCATCGGCGGCAACAAGATGGCCAGCCGCCTCGCCGGCATCGACATTCGCCGTACCTCCCTCATCGTCTTCACGCTCAACGGGCTTATGGCGGCGATCGCCGGGATCTTCCTCACTTCCCGCCTCGACGCGGCCGCCGTGGGAGCGGCCACCTCCGCGGAGTTGGATGCCATCGCCGCGTGCGTCATTGGCGGTGCGAGCCTGATGGGCGGCGTGGGCACCGTGTTTGGCGCAATCATCGGGGCGGTGGTCATGGCGAGCCTCGACAACGGGATGAGCCTGCTGAACGCGCCGTCCTTCTACCAAACCATCGTCAAGGGGCTGGTGCTCCTGCTGGCGGTCTGGTTCGACATGTCGCGAAAGCGGGAAGAGAGGACCTGAGCATACAACCGGAATCCTCGGGGCGCGGTGCGCCACCGTGAGTCTTCGTGGAGGAGGATGAGATGCAGCGCAAGATGAAGGTCGGGATTCTGACGTTCGGTGACGGCCGCGAGTTCCTCAAGAAGGACCTCGAGCCGGTGAACGCGAAGTTCCAGAAGAAGCTCAAAGATTCGCTCGTCGCCGACGGACTCGAGGTGGTCGCGGGGGACGAGGTCATCTGGAACAACCCTCTGGCCGTGAAGTACGGCAGGATGATGCAGAACTCCGGCGTGGACTGCGTCATCTTCAACTATTGCGTCTGGGCCTGGCCCGGATTCGCCCGCGTCGCGGCCCAGTTCTGCCCGAAGCCCCTTGTACTGTACGCGAACTTGAACCCGGGGTTCCCCGCAATGGTGGGGATGCTCGCCAATGCGGGCTCGCTCGACCAGACGGGCATTCCCTTCCACAAGATCTTCGGTGAGCTCAATGACCGTGAGATCTACGGCCGGCTGAAGGGCGCCATCCTCGGAGTGTCCGCGTTCAACCGCCTGAAAGGCCTAACGTATGTCCACGTCGGCGGACGTTCCCTTTCCATCGACACCGCGGTGGCAGACCCGGCGTTGTGGATGCAAAAGTTCGGCGTTGACGTGGACCACGTCGACCAGATGGAGCTCGTGCGCCGCGCCGAGATTGAGCTGAAGAGCTCCACGCGGGTGAGCAACGCTGTCGAGTACCTGAAGAAGAGCGTAAGAAAGATCCACTTCACCGCGCCCGATGCCAAAATGAAGCTCACCGAGGACCTGCTCCGTCGGGCCGTTGCGCTGTACTACGGCATGACGAGCCTCTGCGACGAGTTCGGTTACGACTTCTGCGGCATCAAGGGTCAGCGGGAGCTCACCGAGCACTACGTAACCTCCGACATCGCGGAGGCGTTCCTCAACGATACCTACGGACCGGACGGCACGCCGCATGAGCCCATCGTCTGCGCCACCGAGGCGGACATGGATGCGGCGCTCACGATGAAAGTCTTCCACCTCATCTCGGGACAACCGGCGCTCTTCGCCGACTTGCGCAGCTACTACGCGGACCGCAACGTCTGGGACCTGTGTAACTCAGGGGCGCACGCGACCTACTTTGCCGGCAAAAGCACCGACCCGGCTGTAAACCTGAAGAACGTTGAGTTCAGGCCGCAAGGATTCTACTACCCGGCTGGAGGTCCCTCTGTATATCACATCGCTCGGCCGGGAGAGGTGACGCTGGCACGTCTCACACGCAGCGGCGGCACGACGCGCTACCGCATGGTTGCCGTCCGGGCGGAATTCGTCTCGTTTGGCCCGGCGGAGGACGAGAAGCTGGCGGCCATCGAGCAGGACAACTGGCCGCACGCTTTTGCCAAGTACGATTGCGATATGGAGACGTTCATCCAGGCAATGAGCTGCAACCATATCCATGGCACCTACGGGAACTGGCTCGCCGAGTTGAAGGTGTTCTGCGAGGCCGCTGGCGTTGAGTTTGTGAACCTGACGAAGTAGAATGCACAGAAGGGGCCGCCGCTCTGGCACTGAGGCCCGGACCGGCGGCCCCGAATCGACTCAACGAGGTGCGTGGGGTATGCTGAAAGGAGTTCCGTCCATTCTTTCCCCCGAGCTTCTTGCCACGCTCATGGCGATGGGACACGGGGACCAGCTCGTGATCGCGGACGGGAACTTCCCCGCCTCGAGCATCGCGCGCCGTCTTGTGCGCGCAGACGGCCACGGGGTGCCGCCGCTGCTGGACGCCATCCTGCAGTTCTTTCCCCTGGACACGTTCGTCCCGCGCCCCGTCGCTCTCATGGCGGTGGTGCCGGGGGACAACGCGCGTACCGACATCTGGCAGGAATACGAGCGCATCGTTAAGAAATGGGACCCGCGCTTCAACGGCTTCGAGATGGTGGAACGCCTCGTCTTCTACGAGCGCGCGCGCGCGGCATACGCGGTGCTTGCCACGGGCGAGCCGGCCATCTACGCGAACGTCATCCTGACCAAGGGCGTGGTGAAGTGAGGAAGAAGCGGCGAGCCGTCAGCCAGGCCCTGGAGGAGTCCAACGAGGACCTCATCACCAGAATCGCCTGGCTGTACTACAAAGAGAAGCTCACCCAGCAGCAGATCGCCGAGCGCATCTCCCTGTCGCGACAGAAGGTACAGCGCCTGCTTGAGAAGGCGCGGGACCTGGAGATCATCCAGTTCGCCTTGAAGCACCCCTTCGTCAACCTCATGAACGTGGAGACGGAGCTTTGCCATCGCTACGGTCTGAAGGACGCCGTGGTGGCCCCCACCGGGCGCTCGGAGCCGGCCATGGTGGCGCGCTCGTACGCCATCGCGGGCGCCGCGTACCTGGAGAGGAAGCTCGCGACTCGCAAGAGATGCACGCTCGGTGTCGGCTGGGGCAACACGACGGCGTCCCTCGCCGATTACTTCGAGCCGACGTCCGTAACGGGTCGCGTCGAGATCGTCTCTCTCATTGGCAATCTCATGATCAACGTGTCGATGAACCCGTACATCATGGCAGAGAAGATGGCGCGCAAGCTCGGCGCCGCCTCGTACAACATCTGGGCACCTGCCATCGCGCAGACACGCGAGAGGGCGGAGGTTTTCAAGTCTGAGCCGTGGATCAGGGACGTCCTCGCAATCGGCCAGCGCGCTGAGGTGGTCTTGATCTCCATTGGCGAGGCCTCGGAGTCGGCGAGCCTTTTCAAGATGGGATACCTCAGTCCCGAGGACCTTCGACGCCTCATCGGCAAAGGCGCCGTCGGAGACATCCTCTGTCGGTACTTCGACGCCGACGGACGCGTCATCGACGACGATGTGCACGACCGCGTCATTGGCATCCCGATGGAGGTGTTTGGCGATGACCGCAAGCTGATCATCGGGGTGGCCGGCGGCGCCGGCAAGGTCGCCGCCATCCGGGCGGCAGTGAAGCGGAAGTACATCAACGTGCTCATCACCGACGAGGCCACCGCGGCCGCCCTCCTCGAGCGCGAATGAACACGAACCTCGCCGGGCAGGTCGCCCTGGTCACCGGGGCAGGCCGCGGGATAGGTTGCAGCATCGCTGTTCGGCTTGCCACGCTCGGAGCGGGGGTCTTTCTGGTTGCGCGCACAGGAGACGGAGCTTGAGGCAGTGGCGCGGCAGATCCGAGCGAGCGGCGGTCGCGCACAGCTCCTTGCGGCCGACATTTCGACCGAGAAGGGGGTGGAGGCGGTGTTCTCGGCTCTCACGGATGCCTTCGGCCGTCTCGACATCCTCATCAACAACGCCGGCGCTGGGGCAGCCGGACCGCTGGTGGACTTCCCCATGGAAACCTTCGACATGCTCATCGCCGCGAATGTGCGCGGCCTCTTCCTTTGCTGCCAGCGCGCCATCCGCATGATGATGCCGGCGCAACGCGGCGTCGTTATCAACATTTCGAGCGTCGTCGGTTTCAAGGGATACCCGAACCAGGCTGCCTACGCCGCAAGCAAGCATGCCGTCATGGGCATCACGAAGTCTCTCGCCGCGGAAGCGCAACCCCACGGCATCCGCGTGTCGGCCGTGCTGCCGGGAGGCGTTGACACTGACTTGATGGTACGGCTTCGGCCGGACCTGGAGCGGTCGAAACTCATGAAGCCAGATGACGTTGCGGATGCCGTGCAATTCCTCGTGTCTCTTTCCGACTCAGCAGCGGTGGACGAGATCTATATCAGGCGTCGGTCGAGCGCTCCCTTCTAGGACACGAAGCGGTCTTAGGTTCTTGACAGGAATGACGAGAGCGCGTATGCTCCTGAGCAATCGTTCATAATACGAGCAAAGGACCGACACATGGACCAGGATGCGCTGACAGAACGAATTGTAAAGGAAGTAATCGCGCGACTTCAGAGTTCTCAGGCCGGCACCGGCTCCACCCAGGGAAGCGCAACGCTGTCAGGTGAAACGATCTTAGCGAGTGACCTGGCTCAGTACATCGACCACACCCTCTTGAAGCCTGAGGCCACGGAGGAGCAGATTGACAAGCTCTGCGACGAGGCCGCAAAGCATCACTTCTACTCGGTGTGCGTGAACTCCAGCTGGGCCGAGCACTGTGCCAGGCGCCTCGGGGGAACCGGCGTGAAGGTCTGCGCGGTGGTGGGTTTTCCTCTCGGGGCGATGGACTCGCGCGCAAAGGCTTTCGAGGCCCGCACCGCGGTGTCCAACGGCGCGCGCGAAATCGACATGGTGATGAACGTTGGTGCGATGAAGGCGGGCAACCACTCCCTCGTGCGCGAGGACATGCTCGCCGTGCGGCGGGCGTGTCGAGCCGGCATCGTCCTGAAGGTGATCCTCGAGACGTGCATGCTCACCGATGCGGAGAAGGTCCTCGCCTGCCAGATCGCGAAAGACATCGACGCCGATTTCGTCAAGACGTCGACCGGATTCAACAAGGGCGGTGCCACGGTGGAGGACATTGCGTTGATGCGGCGCACCGTGGGACCACGCATGGGCGTCAAGGCGGCCGGCGGCGTGCGCAGCTACGAGGATGCGGTCGCGATGATCCGCGCCGGGGCCACGAGGCTCGGTACGAGCTCGGGCGTGCTCCTGGTGAGCGGCCAGAAGATCACGGGCGGGTACTAGCGGAGCGTGCCGGCGGCGCACGGGCGCCGCGGGCGGCCCGGCGGGAGGCAGGGACATGGCGAAGAAGAAACACTTCCTTGTGTTCGATTTCGGCGCGAGCAATGGCCGCGCTACCGTCGCGTCGTTCGACGGTTCCCGCGCCGAGATGGACGTGACCTGGCGCTTCGACAACCGGCCCGTCCACGCGGCCGGCACCATGTACTGGGACATCCTGCGGCTGTTCTCCGAGCTGAAGCTGGGGCTGCAGGCATCGCTCAGGAAGTATCCCGACATCTGCTCGGTTGCCATCGACACGTGGGGCTGCGACTTCGGCTTCATCGACGCCAACGGGAAGCTCCTCGGCAACCCCGTCACCTACCGCGACAAGCCGCGCCACGACCGCTCGGCACTCCTGTACAAGAGCCTGCCCCGCCGCGAGCTTTTCGGCCTGTGCGCCGGCTCCACTATCGAGATCATGGGCCTCTACCAGCTCTTCTCCTACAAGTGCGACAACGCACCCGAGCTCCGCGAGGGCCGTCACCTGCTCATGATCCCCGACCTGCTCAACTACCTTCTCACCGGCCGGCCGTGCAACGAGTACACGGACGCGACCATGGCGCTGATCTGCGACCAGGATCACCGCATGTGGGAAAAGCGGATCCTCTCGCGGCTTGGCATTCCCGACTCCTTCCTCGGCGATCTCGTGATGCCGGGAGATTTGATTGGCCCAGTCCAGAAATCTGTGTGCAATGAGCTGGAAATCGGCTCCCTGCCGGTCGTTGCGCCGGCAACCCATGACACGGCCTCAGCCGTCACGGGCATGCCGGTCGTGGATGCATCGCGTCACTGGGCGTTCATCTCCACGGGCACCTGGTCCATCGCCGGCGTGGAGACACGCCGGCCGATCGTCACCGACGCCGCCTTCGAGTCCGGCTACGGCAACAACGCCATCGCGGACGGTCGCAACATGCTCGTCAATTACATCACCGGCCTGTGGATCATTCAGCAGTGCCGGCAGAAATGGATCGCGGAGGCCGGCGTCGACATCTCCTGGGACGAAATCGTGAGCAGGTCCGAGGCGGCCGGCGCTGCAACCGCGTACATCGACGTGGACGACCCCTCCTTCGCGCTGCCGAGCGCGGACATGCCGGGCGCGGTGGTCGCCTACTGCGCGCGCACGGGGCAGAAGCTCGAGCACTCCATTGGCACGGTGGCCCGCTGCGTGTACGAGAGCCTCGTGCTGAAGTACCGCGACAACCTGGAGACGCTGGAGAAACTTACCGGCAGCAGGCTCGACGTCCTCCATCTGGTCGGCGGCGGTATCCAGAACCGCACGCTCTGTCAGTGGACGGCTGATGCCATGGGAATCCCCGTCGTGGCCGGCCCGACGGAGACGACATCGGTGGGCAACCTGCTCATGCAGCTGAAGTGCATGAAGGAGATCTCGACTCTGGAGCAGGGCCGCGAGATCTCCTTGCGCTCCTCCGAAGTGTTCCGTTACGAGCCGCGCGCCCGCGGTTCGTGGGACGAGGCCACTGGCCGGTACCGTGCGGTGCTCGCCGCGGCTCGGGGGAAGTCGTGAGCACACCGCCGCCCCTTCCGCGGATTCACCTCACCATGGACAACTGCTTCGCCACGAAGCGGTGGACGACGCCCGACGAATGGGCGCGCGTGATTCGCGGGCTGGGCGTCTCCTGCATCGAGGCCAGCGCGGACACGGAAGCAGATCCCTTCTACTGCGGCGCCGAGTACCTCGACGAGTGGATCGCACAGGTGGAAGAGGCTTCTGCCGCCCACGGGGTTCGGGTTGCCAACTTCTACACAGGTTATTCGACCTACAGGACGCTCGGTCTTGCGCATCCGGATGCCCGCGTGCGCGACCGGGTTGTCAACGACTGGCTGAAGGTCATGGCCGTGCTTGCGGCGCGGATCGGGGCGGGCCTGGGCTTCTACATCCACGCGTTCACCGAAAGCGTGCTGCAGGACGCCGCCCGGTATGTCGTGGCGCAAGATAAGCTCTACACCATCCTTGCCGAGGTCGCCCGGTTCGCTGGCGATGCCGGGGGCGTGCCGATCGTTGTCGAACAGATGTATGTGCCGCACCAGGTGCCGTGGACGATCGAGGGCACGTTCGAGTACCTGCGGGAGGTGTCCAGCCGTGCCGGCTATCCGGCCTACGTGGCGCTGGATACGGGACACCAGACCGGGCAGCGGCATTTTCTTCCCGCGACCCGCGAGGCGATCGAGCGTGGCCTTGCCGGCGAGGGACCCGTTCCGTACCTCGGGCCGGACGCCGCGTACGCACTCTTCGAGAAGGCCGGCGATGATGCGGCCAGCCGCATCGAGCGGGAAATGCGGGCGTTTCCGCACTTCTTCTCGTCTGAACAGGACTGCGACCTGTACACGTGGCTCGAGCATCTGGGCTGCTGGTCACCGATCCTCCACCTGCAGCAGACTGATGGCCGCTCGTCCGGGCACCGTCCCTTCACCGCGGCGCACAATGCTGCCGGCATCGTCCATCCCCTGAAAGTCCTGCAGGCAATTGCGCGGTCGTACGAGCGGCCGGCCCGGCCAGGCATGCCGCGCCGGTGCGATGACATCTACCTGACGTTTGAAATCTTCCCCCACACCACGGACCGGCCGCGGGATTTCCTGCCGGCGCTCGCAGAATCGGTCCGGTACTGGCGGCAATGGATTCCCGAGGACGGCATGAGCCTCGATAGCCTGCCTGGCGTGCAGGAGAAAGAAGCAGTCCGATGAGGGCTTTCGTGTACGAGAAGGTCGGAGTCTCCCGGCTCGTGTCTGACTTCCCGCGGCCCCGTGTTCACCCGAGCACCGCGGTCATCAAGGTGCTGGCCTGCTCGGTATGCGGCACCGACCTTCGTGCGTGGATGCACGGTAACGAGCGCATCACGCCCCCGCGGATCACCGGCCACGAACTGTGCGGTGAGATCGTCGAGCTCGGGCCGGGCCGGAACGGCTTCGAGGTCGGCCAGCGTGTGTCGCTGGCGCCCGCGGTGGGCTGCGGCGCCTGCTATCCCTGCTCACGCGGCTTCACCAATCTCTGCGACAACCTGCAGAGCGTCGGATTCCAGTCGGACGGCGGCTTCGCAGAATACATGGAGCTGCCGGCGTCCGCCTTCGAGCGGGGCAACGTCTATCCCACGCCGGATGGCGTGGTCGCCGAGGAAGCCGCGCTCGCAGAGCCCATCGCCTGCGTCGTCAACGGCCAGGAGTTCCTCCACATCGAAAAGGGAGATTCGGTGGCAATCTTCGGGTCCGGCTTCATCGGCTGCATGCACGCCGAGCTTGCGCGGATGCAGGGCGCGGAGCTCGTCATCATGATCGAGCCGAACAAGGCGCGCGCCGAGGCCGCCCATGCGCTCATTACCTTCTCGAAGCTGATCGTCTCCAGCGAGACGGACCTGCACGCGCGTGTCCGCGAGCTGACCCAGGGCAGGGGAGTGGATGTGCTGGTCACCGCGTGCCCCGTAGGGCAGGCGCAGAAGGATGCCGTGGAGCTTGCGGCGAAGAGGGGCAGGATCAGCCTCTTCGGCGGACTAGCGAAAGAGACTAACGGCTTCCTTGACAGCAATCTCATCCACTACAAAGAGCTCTCGGTGCACGGCGTGCACGCCTCCACGCCCCGCCAGAACAAGCAGACCATGGGCTGGATCGCCGAGGGAAAGCTCAACGTGCGGAAGTACATCACGAAGGTCTACGCGCTGGACGACATCGTCTCGGCGTTCGAGGACCTGAAGAACCAGTCGGTATTCAAGGCGGTCGTGAAACCGTTCTGAGCAGCTGGGAGAGGAGAAGATATGGCGGAGAATGAAGCCCTGGGGATGATCGAGACGCGGGGGTTTGCGGCGATGGTGGAAGCCGCGGATGCGATGGTGAAGGCGGCCAAGGTGGACCTGGTCGGTTTCGAGAAGATCGGCGGCGGATACGTGACGGCGATCGTCCGCGGAGACGTGGCAGCGTGCCGGGCGGCGGTGGACGCCGGCAGCCGGGCGGCGGAGAAGGTGGGAGAGACCGTGAGCACCCATGTCATTCCTCGGCCGCACGCGTCGGTGGACAATGCGCTGCCGCTAGGCCGCGGCGAAGGGAAGGCGTAGGCCATGGCGGTGGACCTGAGGACCTACGTGTTCCTGGACTCGCTGCAGCTGCAGAACGCCAGCTTCATCGCCACGGTGAGCAAGGGCTATTACCCGGTGGGCCACCAGGCCTGCTGCGTGATCGAGATCGCTCCGGGCATCGAGATCAACCGCCTGACGGACATCGCGCTGAAGGCTACGAACGTGACCCCGGGCCTCCAGATCGTGGAGCGCGCGTACGGGCTCCTGGAAGTTCATTCCGACAGCCAGGGAGACGCGCGCATGGCGGGGGAAGCGGTGCTGAAGGAGCTGAAGAAGGGCGAGGCCGACCGGCTGAGGCCGCGGGTGCTCACCAGCCAGCTCATCAAGAACATGAGTGACCACCACGCGCAGCTCATCAACAAGGTGCGCCACGGCAACATGGTGCTG
>JBEKXR010000094.1:0-10184 GCA_049511935.1 Spirochaetia bacterium
AAAAGGAGCCGAGCTGAACGCCGCCAGGGTTGACGCTCGTCCTCCCGATCCAGAATCGCGGATTCGGAAGGGTACGCCTATCGCACACGCGCCTTCGATAAAGGTCACAGCGCAAATAGCTCATCCGTGTCTACGATTGACACCCGCGGGGCAAAGCCACTACACTCAGCGGGCAAAGGAGGATTTTTTTGGCCAAAGAAGAAGCCATAGAAGTCGATGGGAAGGTAAAAGAGTCTCTCCCGAATACGATGTTCAGAGTCGAGCTCGAGAATGGGCACCTCATCCTCGCCCATCTTTCGGGCAAGATGCGGAAGCATTACATCCGAATTGTCCCTGGTGATCGCGTGAAGGTCGCCCTTTCTCCGTACGACCTGACGCGCGGGCGAATCATCTACCGCGAAAAATAGGCGGCCGGGCTCTCAGCCCGTGTTCAGCTGCGATAGTCCGCGTTTTCTCGAACATAGTCGTACGAAAGGTCGGATCCCAGGATCTCCACGCCGGGTGACGCGCCGTCGAGAGTGATCTCGATGTCCACCGTTCGGTCGTGCTGCGGCCAGGGGACCCTTTTCGTGTCCAAAGCGCGGCCGCGCAGGTACTCGCAGAGCCGCAGCTCCTTGTCGGCATCCAGCCGGAAACACCCTTCCGAGAAGATCTCCTCTCCGCCCATCCGCACTATCGTGCGTCCCGTGGCGAGCATCCCGCCCGCATTGCCCATGTAGTCGCCGATCGCGCTGACGATCCTGCCGACGTTCGGATCGTTCCCGAATACGGCCGTCTTCACCAGCGGCGAGTTGACCACCGCGCGGGCGACACCAAGCGCCGTCATCTCGTCGAGCGCCCGTTCGACCCTCACCCGGATTGCGTGCCCGATCCCCTCCGCATTCCGCACGATGTCGAATGCGAGTCCCGCGAGCACCTCGAGGAGGGCGGCGCGGAACTCCTCCGGATCGGCGGGTCCTTTCATCCCCGATGACAGGAGAATCGCGGTGTCGCTTGTGCTCTGGTCGCCGTCGATGGAGAGGCGGTTCAGGGTCCTCTCCACGCACCAGGCGAGGTCCTCGCGCAGGCGCTCGCGGGGCACCGCGACGTCCGTGCACAGGAAGCAGAGGAGAGTCGCCATGTTCGGCTCGATCATGCCGGCGCCCTTTGCGACACCAACGATCCTCCCCTTGCCCGCCGCTGCCGCGCGCACCTTCGGAAACGCGTCGGTCGTCATGATCGCGCGCGCCATGGGGAGGATCGTGGATGCGGACAGCCCCTCCACGAGGCTCGGCAGGGCCTCCCGCATTTCCCGGGCCGGCAGTTCCCACCCGATGATGCCGGTAGACGCGCAGAAAAAGTCGTCTCCGCGCGCGCCGGTGAGCCCGCCCAGCCGGTCCAGGAGGCCGAGAGCGTCATCGACGCCCCGCGATGTACAGACATTGGAAATCCTGTTGTTCGCGAGCACACCGCGGATCGTCGGACGCTCCAGGCGCGCGCGGCCAATGATCACCGGCGCCCCGGGAAAGAGATTGCGCGTGAATACCCCGCCGAAATCGCGGGTCTCACGGTCAAGGAGGAGCAGGGACAGGTTCATCCTCATCGGCTGCGCCCCGACTCTCTCCCGGGGGTGGAACGCGAGCTCGCGAACGGCGCACCGGAATCCCATGGGGAGGACGGCACGCGCGGCCAGGGCATTCAGGTACTCTGACTCTGAGGCGTATGATTCCACCCGTCCCTTATAACGTCGGGGCAGGGGAGTTTCAAGCCGATGACGGCGTGCCGAATCCCTAGTTGCGGAAGTCCAGCGTGAGGAGGATTGGCAGGTGGTCGGAGAACCCTCCCACTCCGCCTCGTGCCGCCCACCGGCGCGGCCGACCGCGTTCGTCGAGAAGAAACGGGAGCCTCAGGGCGGAGAAACTCGCGCGCCGGTAGATGAAACCCTGCCGGTCGAAGAGTCCCGCGGAGAGGAGGATGTGATCCACGGTGAGCCAGTCTCCCTGCCACGCGGAGGAGCCCCGCATCGCTTCCTCCAGCTCAAACCAGGGGTCGAACAGGACGCAACAGGGCGCTGACCCCGCAAAAGGAGGAGGCTGTGATGACAGGTGGATGCCGATAGTCGCCGGTGTCTCCCGCTCGTTCTCCGCGGCCGGCATGAGCGCCGTGAAGTAGCGCCGCCCTGCCCGGGCGTATTCGTCGATGCTTTCGTTCATGTCCCCGGCAGCCACGATGTCCGCTGCCGGATCGTGCGCGAGAATCTCCTCGATCCTCCGCGCGAGCACGGACGCGGATTCCCTTCGGGAAGGTTCGGTGGCCCTGCCTCCCTCGGTCTTCGACTTCCAGTGGTTGTTGAAGATGTAGAGCACGTGACCCGAGACCTCGACCTGCGCCTCCAGGATGTCCCGCATCGTCGCGTCATTTTTCCACGGGCCGACGGCGTGCGTGCGGATTCGGGCGATCGGGAGCCTGCTCGCAACGGCGATGTTGGTGGCAAGGCCTTTCTTGGGCACGAGCGCGTGCCACGCGTACCCCAGGCCGCGCATTCCCTTTTCCAATAACACCCGCAGGGCGTTGCCGTTCTCCACTTCCTGCAGGAGGAGGATGTCCGGGCCGCCGGGCGTGGACTTGCGCACGACCTCGGAGAGGGCCTGGACCCGCAGGAGGAAGGATTCGCGGGTCCATTTCCCTTTCCCCGGGTCGAACTCCCGGTATTCCGTTCCGTCGCGAATGTCGTCGAAGAGATTCTCCACGTTGTAGCTCATGACCGTGAGGGCCGAGGCCGAGGCGGCACACCAGAGAGCGAGCGCGAAAACCGCCCGGAGCCGGGATGCCGTACGGATGCAGGAAAAGGGCCGAAAACCGGGTTGTCCGAGTCCGGCGCACCGAGCTTTCACGAGGATGCCTGTATAAGTCCTGCAATGAGGGAGGATTCTGCCTGTGCGTCCAGGGCGCGGGGACTGAAGGCGCGGCCGGTGATGGTTTCCCACGCCTCGATGTATTTGCGGGCGACCTGGACCCGGACATCGTCGGGGATCCGCGGCGGTGTACCGTCGCCTTTCCATCCCCTGGCGAGAAGCCACTGCCGGAGGTACTCCTTGTCCAGCTCCCGCTGGGCGGCGCCCTGCGAGAAGAGCTGTTCCCAGGTGTCTGCGTGCCAGTACCGGCTGGAATCCGGAGTGTGAACCTCGTCCACCAGCATGAGCCGTCCGTCGTGCAGACCGAACTCGTACTTCGTGTCCACGAGGATGAGGCCCTTCCCCTGGGCGATCTCGGTGCCGCGGCGGAAGAGTGCACGCGCGGTCTCCTCGATCTGCTCCCAGAGGGCCTTCTCCACGAGGCCTCCGGCGATGATCTCTTCCCGCGAGACCGGGCGGTCATGCGCTCCCTTTTCTTCTTTTGTGGAGGGAGTGAGAAGGGGCCGCTCGAAGCGCTCATTGAAACGCAACCCCGGGCGGAGCGCGATACCCGAGATCCGCGCGCCCTGCTGGTAGTCACGCCAGGCGGAACCGGTGAGATATCCTCTCACCACCACTTCCACGGGGATGACCCGGCACTTCGCGGCGCGGATGGTCCGCGCAGAGACTTCCTCCCGCACGTGGTGCGCGATGATGTCCTCCATGGAACGGAACCAGAACAGCGAAATGGTATTGAGAACCTCTCCCTTGCAGGGGACGGTGGTGAGCACGCGGTCGAAGGCCGAGATGCGGTCAGTGGTCGAGATCAGCAGTTCCGTGCCCAGGTCCACGACATCCCGCACCTTGCCGCGGGAGAGACACGCGCGCGCCGGGAGCTCGAGGTGCTCAAGACAGGTGTCGAGCAGGCCGTTCAGGTCTGCTGCGGGCACGTTTTACAGCTCGTCCCGCGTCTTGATGACGCGCGCGAGAAGGCCGTAGCCGACCGCCTCGTCCGCGTTCATCCAGTAGTCCCGATCGGTGTCCCTTTGGACCTTCTCGAGGGGCTGCCCGGTTTCGTCCGCGATCAGGCGGTTGATCTTGGCACGGAGCTTCTCGATTTCCTTGGCGTGGATCTCGATTTCCGTCGCGACGCCGCGCGTGCCGCTCATGGGCTGGTGTATGAGGTAGTGGGAATTGGGAAGGCCGACACGCAGCTCGCGGGGCGCTGCGAGGATGATGATGGCGGCAGCGCTCGCGACGAGGCCCATCCCGATCATTGTGATCTTCGGCTTCACAAATCTCATCATGTCGAAGATCGCGTAGCCTGCGTCCGCATCCCCCCCGGGCGAATCGATGTACACCTTGATCGGATCCGCGGACTCTTCCTCCAGGAGGATGAGGGACCGGATGACCCTCTCCGCCAGCGGCTTGTTGATGTCTCCCGACACGAGGACCGTCCGGGACTTGAGCATCCTGTTGAAGAGCATCCCTTCGTCCACGCGGGGACCGGTTTCGGGCTCCTGAGGCTTGTCCTGCATGTTCATACTACGCATTACAATAAGGAAAAACTCCCTGCTTGACAACGGCGCAGAGGCCGGCAGATGCGTCCTTTCGCAGAATGCGCCCGCTCTGAAGAAATACGCCCGCTTTGCGGTCGCAGTGGTCGCAGCGGCCACCGGCAAATGCGTCCCTTCGGGCCGCCGCGGCGGGCGGCACACCGGGCCGCGCACTGAGTCCGCAATGAAAAAGGCCGGGGCATTGCTGCCCCGGCCACCCGTCAATCTTCCGTCCTCCAATTGGTACTGGAGGTTGTGGGGCGGAAGCCTCCCAGAACGCGGATTGATTATACATGCCGCACCGGCGATGTCAACGAAAAAGCCCTGCCGGCGGGCACGCACGAAAAATTTTCCCGGCGAAAAGGGAATCGCCCGTATAGTGCGGAGGGATGTTGCCTTCGACGCTCAAATGACCCACTATGGTCCACGCGGATCCATCGCGGAGAGGAGACGTGAAGATGGCGCGGCTGGCCGTGATCGGTGGGAGCGGGCTGTACCAGTTGGATGGCGCTCGGGTGCGGGAGCGGAAGGAGGTGCCCACGCCGTGGGGGCTTCCGTCTGACTCTCTCACCATCACAGATATCGCAGGCGAGGAGGTGGTGTTCCTGCCACGGCACGGCACGGGGCATCGCTACCTGCCTTCCGAAGTCCCCTCACGGGCGAACATCTGGGCCCTGAAATCGGTCGGGGTGGAACAGATCCTGGCGCTCAGCGCGGTGGGGTCGCTGACGGAAAGCTGCGCCCCGGGCGAGTTCGTCCTCTGCGACAACCTCATCGACAGGACGTTCCGGCGCCCGGGCAGCTACTTTGGGGAGGGGATCGTCGGGCATATCGGCTTCGCCCAGCCCTTCTGCGGTGGAATCCGCGCCGCTGCCGCGGGGGTGCTCGCTGCCCGCAGCCATCCTCACCATACCTCGGGCACGTACGTGTGCATGGAGGGGCCCGCGTTTTCCACCCGCGCGGAGTCTGAGCTCCACCGTTCCTGGGGAGCCTCGCTGATCGGGATGACTGCCCTGCCGGAGGCCCGGCTCGCCCGGGAGGCGGAGATCTGTTACGCAACCCTCGCCATGGTCACCGATTTCGACTGCTGGAGGGAAACCGGGGAGAGCGTGAGCGTGGAGATGGTGGTGGCGACGATGAAATCGAACATCGAGGCGCTGCGCCGGATGCTTCCCGACATCATCCTGGCCATGCGCGGCAGGGGTGACTGCTCGTGCCGCCACGCCGCGCGAGATGCCATCATGACGGATCCGGCACTGATCCCCTACGACGTCCGCCGGAGGCTTGCAATGTTCTACGACAAGTACTGGAAGAAAGGGGATGCAAGCCCGGTTGCGTGAGCTGGACGACCTCCTGAAGCGGCTGGTTGGCCAGGGGAGCCTTCCGCAGCGGCGGACAATGATTCTCGAATGGACCCTCTCCTCCCTCGCGCTGGACGGGATCGCCCTCCTGCAGGCCGGGAGAGGTCCCGCCGGGGGCGTGGAGACCCGTGCCTCCCTCGGATCCCTTTCGGCGATCGCCCCCCTGCTCGCCGCGGAGCTTTCCTGGACCGGAATCCCCACGAAACAGGGAACTCTTCCCCTTCCCCCGGGATCGGACCGGCACGACGCCCTGCTCTGCTGTCCCTTGAATGTCGAAAACGGAACGCCCTGGAGCGCGCTCGTCCTGCAGGGCCCGCACATCGAGGAGATCGCGCGTGCGCGCGCGGAATACCTCCTCGCGGCCGCCGCCCACCTTCGTGACATCCTGGAGACTGAGCGCGGGAAGGCGCCCTTCAATGAAGGCCCGGTGCACGCATCGGATCTCCCGCCCAACCTGGCGCTCCACACGGAGGGCTTGAGGCTTCCCCTGTACGTCTGCGACTTGCAGGGGAGGTTCAGCTACGCCAGTCCCGCATTTCTGGAGCTCACCGGGTACACCTCCCTGGAGGCGCTCGCGCAGAGCCAGGGGTTCTTCCGTGAGCCCGAGAAGAGGGCAGCCGAGCTGGAGAGGATGCAGAATCGCGGGAGGGTGGAATCGTTCCCGCTCGCGATGACGACGGGATCGGGCGGGATGCTGCAGGTCCGCGATTCCGCCGTCTCACTCGGGAATTCAATCCTCGGAGTGTTCTTCGACGTCACCGAGCTGCTGGCGACCAACGCGGAGCTGCAGGAAGCGCTGCAGGTGCAGGAGCTGCTGCATGACGACATGCTGGCCAGCGCAAAGGCGTCGCAGCGCACGCAGGACGTGCTGCAGCGCACGCAGGGCGCGGCAATCCGATCGCTCGCCCGTCTGGCCGAATACCGGGACCCCGAGACGGGATACCACCTCCAGCGCATCTGCGAGTACACCCGTCTCATCGCCATGCAGGTTCATCTTCGCGCGCCGTATTCGTTCCGCATCACAGCGGAATACGCAAATGATATCTCCCTCTCCGTGACGCTCCACGACATCGGGAAGGTGAGCATTCCCGACCACATCCTCCTGAAGCCCGGAAAGCTCGATCCGGAGGAGTGGGAGATGATGAAGAAGCACGCCGTTTTCGGGTGGGAGGTGCTGCACAAGGCGGACCGGGAGCTCGGCGAACAGTCATTTCTCACGCTCGCCGCATCGATCGCCCGCTCCCACCACGAGCGCTTCGACGGGAAGGGGTATCCGGAGGGTGCCGCGGGAGACCAGATCCACCTCTCTGCCCGGATCGCGGCGATCGCCGATGTCTACGACGCCCTCACCACGGCCCGGCCCTACAAGGAGGCCTGGAGCCACGAGCGGGCGGTGGCGGAGATTCTCGGGCAGGCGGGGATCCAGTTCGATCCGGTGCTCGTGGCTATCTTTCGCGACCTGAACGACCAGTTCGCCGACGTGCGGCGGCGGTTTCCCGGCTGACGTCGTGAAGTCCGCCGTCGTCGCAGTTGTCGGCCGCCCCTCGTCGGGCAAGTCGACCCTCGTGAACGCCCTCTGCGGGGGGAAAGTCTCGATCGTCAGCCCGGTGCCCCAGACCACACGCAATCGGGTGCGCGGCATCCTCAACGATCCCCGCGGACAGATCGTGTTCATCGACACGCCGGGTTTCCATCTCTCCCAGAAGAAGCTCAACCGCTACATGACCGAGCTCGTCTCCGCGACGCTTTCGGAGGTCGATATCGTGCTCTACGTCGTGGACGGGTCCCGGGAAAGCGGCGAGGAGGAGCGGGCCATCCAGGAGGCGGTGCGCCGAGCGTCACGGCCCCTCGTCGCCTGCATGAACAAGCGCGATGCGCTTGGCTCCGGCTGGGCCGCCGCGCGGAGGTCGGTTTCCGAGGCCTTCCCGGGAACGGAGGTGCGGGAAATCTCGGCGCGTACGGGTGACGCGCTCGACGCACTGGTGGACGCCCTGTTCACCGCGGCCCCTGAAGGGGACCAGCTGTATCCCGAGGACTACTATACCGACCAGACGCCCGAGTTCCGCATCGCGGAGATCGTGAGGGAGAAGGCGATCCTGCAGACCCGGGAGGAGGTCCCGCACTCGCTGTACGTGCGCATGGAGGACCTGGAAATGCGCAACGACGGGGCCACGCTCTGGGCGCGCGGATTCATCTGCGTGGAGCGGGAATCTCAGAAGGGGATCGTCGTCGGACGGGCAGGGGAGAAGATCAAGTCGATCGTCCGGGACGCGGAGCGCGAGCTATCCGAAATTTTCCCCTACGAGGTGAAACTCGATATGAGGGTGAAAGTGGATCGAGATTGGAGAAAGAGGGATCCTCTGCTGAAGAAACTGATCCGCTGAGATGCTGTCGGGCTGACGCGCCGCCCGGCTACTGCCGGGTCGTGAGTGCGAGGATCGATTCGATGACGAGCTCCGACTTCGCATCCGGCGGATTCTCGAGCTTCAGAAGAAGGCTCTCGCCGCTGCCTCCCGTCGCGGGGAGGTTCACCGTCCTCTCGCCTTCCGTTGACGGGGTGACAATGGACAGGCCGTTCGAGGAAATGCGGAAACTGAGTCCTGCGGTATCCGCTGGCACCAACGCGACCACCGGCGGCGCGGAGCTCCCCTCCCATTGGACGAGGAGGGCGGCGGTGCGGCCTGAGTCCCTGGAAAGTGCGGCGGTCACGGAGAGACTCCGGCCCGTTCGAATCGGCGGCAGGGCGAGCCGCGCACCGGCAGCGAGGGCGACCGATCCGGCGACCAGCCGGCCATTGCCTTCGATGGAGAAGCCGTTGGTGACCGTGATTCCGTCGAACCCGTCCGCGAGAACCAGGCGCGTCCCGTAGATCTCCGCCTGCGCGCGGGAGTACAAATCGGGATCCGTCGAAGGTCTGCCTGCCGCGTCCTGGGCGTAGACGCCGAACTCGTCCACGACTCCCTTGAACCCCTGGTCACCGCCGATCGCGATGCTGCCCTCCTGCTTTGCGCCGGCGATCGAGTATCGCGCGGTCAAGGAGGACACCTGCACGCCGTCGAGGAACCATTGGGCGGAAAGCCCGGCAGGCTGCGGCACGATGCTGAGGGACAGGAGAACGCGATCCTTCGTGGAAAGCGCCGGACCGGCCCACGGGATGAAGAGCGGCGCCGCCCCCGCGCGGGAGATCTGCGCCTGGGGAGCCGCTTTCTGCGGGTTCATCGAGATGACCAGTGAGAAACTTCCGTCGCTCGCGGCGGCGGTCACGATGTTGTTCGCACTGCCGATCTCGTCGAACGAGACCCCCAGGCTGATCGTGAACGGCCTCAGGTTCCCCGAATCGATAGGGATCGCGAGCCAGGGGATCCTGATCCCCGTTCTGCCGTCCAGGCGGTAGCCGAAACCATTTTCGAGCGAGACCACTTCCGGAGAGCCGATCGGCTCCGCCTTGCCCCTGCCCGTCCTTTTCGCTCCTGCCCCGGAGTCCGCCAGCGAGGCCTGGAGGAGCAGGAGGGAGGTGAAGGAGGAAGCGGGGCCCAGCCTGCCCCGTGCCGGGCCGGTGCTGCCGGAGACGATGATGTCCGTGGAGAGCGAGAGCGAAGAGGTGAAGGAGAAGTCGGACCCCGCGGCGGGAGCGCTCGGGAAGAGCTCGAGGGTGATCGTGTACACTCCGCCTTCGCCCGGCACGTCCCAGAGGATCTGCCCCAGCCCGGTTGACAGCATGCCTTTCTGAATCACTTTTCCTTTCCACGACCAGCGCAGGTAGGGGTTGGTGCCATCCGGAATCTGCAGCTCGGCCTTCAGCATGACGGTCGCGCCCGAGGTGATGACGGGCGGAAAACTCCGGATACCGGTGATCTTCCACCCCTCACTCGCCACGAAAAACGGGATGGATTTCTTCTGCACGACCTCCCCGGCGGAGTACAGGACGATGTCCAGACGGTACAGCCCTGCGGCAAGGCCGGAAGGCAGCGTGATCGGGCTCTGCTCGTTCAGGACGGCTGCGGAGCGATTATGCGAGAGGCTTTCGCCCGCAGGGCTTGTCAGGGTCACATCGATTTCGACGTCATGGTTTTTCGTTGTGTCCTGAGCGGAGACCATGAGAGGCACCGACTTCCCGCTGGCGAACACCTGCCCGTCAGAGGCGGAAATGATCTGCAGGTCGGCAGCGTCGGTCTTCGGCGACATGAAAAGAGACTGGTCCCCGCACGAGACGAGAAGCGCGAGTATCGGGGCGAGGAATGTTCGGCGGGCGGAGATGCGGGACATTCAAAACAAATATATCACCCAAAGATGCGAAATCAAGAATCTGCCGCGTCCGGTTCCTCTTGCCCGGCGAGGTGAAGCACCTCGATGATCACGTCCCCGCGCACGTAGGACTGGCAGGCGAGCCGAAT